>JBGARB010000015.1:0-38444 GCA_044230495.1 Rhodocyclaceae bacterium | reverse complement strand
AGGCCAGCCGACGGCAGACGATCCACCGGCAGCGAGCCGGAGCCGATCTGCGAAAACAGTTCGACGACCTCTACCGCGACCGGCAGCTCGCCCAGCACCTCGCGCAGCGCCGGCAGCAGACGCTCGGCCGCGGCGCGGATGTCGGCTTGCGCCCGCGTGAGATCGCGCAGCGTGGCCAGCCGCGTGGCGAGGCGCTCCGGATCGCGGTAAAGGGCGAGCACCGCTTCGAGCGCGGCGAGCGTGAGCTTGCCCACGCGCAGCGCGCGCCTGAGCGGGTTCTTCTTGATGCGTGCGATCAGCTCGCGGCGGCCGACGAGCAGGCCGGCCTGCGGCCCGCCGAGCAGCTTGTCGCCGGAAAAGGTGACCAGATCGGCGCCGGCGGCAATCGCTTCGCGCGGCGTCGGCTCGTGCGGCAAGCCCCAGCGCGACAGGTCGACCAGCGTGCCGGCACCGAGGTCGACGACGAAGGGCAAGCCGCGCGCATGCGCCAATGCGGCCAGCTCGTCTTCGGGCACGGCATGCGTAAAGCCCTGCACGGTGTAGTTGCTGGTGTGCACCTTCATCAGCATCGCGACGCGCGTGCCGTGCTCGTCGAGCGCCGCGGAGAAGTCGCGCGCGTGCGTGCGGTTGGTGGTGCCGACTTCGACGAGCCTGCTGCCTGCACGCTGCATGATGTCGGGGATGCGGAAGGCGCCGCCGATCTCGATGAGCTCGCCGCGCGAGACGATGACGCGTTTTTTCGCCGCCAGCGTATTGAGCAGCAGGAAGACGGCGGCGGCGTTGTTGTTGACCACGGTGGCGGCTTCGGCGCCGGTGAGTTCGCACAGCAATCCGGCGACCACATCGTCGCGGTCACCCCGGCCGCCTGATTCGATGTCGTATTCGAGCGCGCCGGGGTTGCGCGCCGCCTCGACCAGCGCCGCGACGGCTTCGTCGGGCAGCGTGGCGCGCCCGAGGTTGGTGTGCAGCACGGTGCCGGTGAGGTTGAATACGCTGCGCAGCCGCGGCGCGGTGCGCGCGGCGACGTCGGCGGTGACGCGTGCCGCGAGTTCGTCCGCGCCGGGAATCGCACCGCCATGGCGCGCGGCTTCGCGTGCCTGCGCCAGCACCTCGCGCACGGCAGCGGTGACGACGTTGCGGCCGTGGCTTTGGAGCAGCGGCGCCAATGCCGCCTGCGTCAGCAGGCGGTCGACCGAGGGCAATGCGGAGAGCTTGGACATGGTTTCACCCGCACCGGGCAGAAACTGGAAGTCTCGATGTTAGCGGCTATTTCGCGCTCGCGCGCCAGGCCTTGTAGTCCTGCTTTTCGTAGTGCCGTTCGCTGACGAAGCGATCCAGCCGCAAGGCTTCGGCGGCGTCGCTGAGGCGTCCGGTATGCCGCGCCACCTCATGCCCTTCGGCATCGAGGAACACCAGCACCGGACGCAGCTTGTTCGGATTGTGGCGCTCGACCATGGCGTGGCGCGGATCCTTGTCGTCGAGCTGCAATTCGCCGAAATCGGCATGCGCGCCGACGAAATGCTGCATGTATTTCGCCGAAACCTGGGCTTGCTTGAGCACACTCACGGTGTAGCGGCAAGCGCCTCAGTTCAGATGGTCGCCGAAATACAGCAACACGTGGCGGCCCTGCGTCCTGGCCTGCGCAATGGCGGCGATGTCGTCGCGCGCCAGCGGCACCACGCCGTCGAGGTGATCGCCCGCCGCCCACGCGGGCAAGTGAACTGCTGCGACGAGTGTCGCAGCGGACTTGAGGAACGAACGTCGCATCGGATGAAGCTCCTGATCGGGATCAACGGCGGCAATGGTGCCACGAAACGGGCCGATGCGCCGTCCCGCCACCACTGTAGTTTGGCAGGCGCCGATACAATCGGCGCAAGATCAGGAGGGTTGCCATGAAACGCCACATCGTACCGACGACGGTGGAGCGCAAGCTGCGCGAGAACGACTTCATCGTTTCGAAGACCGATCTCAAGGGCCGCATCACCTACGGCAATCGCATCTTCATCGAGTTGTCGGGCTACTCCGAAGCCGAGCTGATTGGCAGCCAGCACAACATCGTGCGCCATCCGGACATGCCGCGCGGCGTGTTCAAGCTGCTGTGGGACACGATCCAGGCCGGCAACGAGTGCTTCGCCTATGTGAAGAACCTGGCCGCGGACGGCAGCTTCTACTGGGTGATGGCCAACGTGACGCCATCCTACGACCAGGACGGCAAGGCGATCGGCTACCTCTCGGTACGGCGACGGCCGAAGGACGACGCGGTACGACGCATCGCCGAGATCTATCGCGAGATGCTCGCCGCCGAGCAAAAGGCCGGCGCACGCGATGCGGTCGCCGCATCGTCGGCGCTGCTGAGCGAGCTGCTGGCCAAATCCGGCAAGACGTACGAACAATTCATCCTCGAATTCTGAGCGGAGCGCGCCATGCAAACCACCGGATTGAGCAGCCGCTGCATGATCTTCGCCGGCATCATCGCGACACTGATCGCCCTCGCACTGGCTACCAGCATCGCGACCACCGGCTTCCACTGGGCGCCGACAATGCTGCTGGTTGTCGCCGCAGCGCTGACATTCGTGATGGCGCGGTCGACGATGAAGTCGCTGGCGCCCCTGTCGCAGCTCGACAGCATCGCACGCGAGGTCGCCGCCGGGCGCTTCGATGCGCGCATCACCGGCATCGCCGCCGATGACGTGATCGGCCGGCTGTGCTGGAGCGTCAACGACATGCTCGACCAGATCGAGCCGTATTTCCGCGAAGTGGCCACGTCGTTCCGTGCGGTCAGCGACGGACGCTTCTACCGCAAGACCCTGCCCGAGGGCCTGCACGGCACCTTCCGCACCAGCCTGGAGAACATCAACGTCTCGCTGGAGGCGATGGCCAGTGCCAACCACCTGCAGATGCGCAACATGCTGATCTCGATGGTGCAGGCGTTGAACTCGAAGGCGCTGCTGACCAACCTCGCGTCGTCGCAGGTCGACCTGGTATCGATCACCGACCGGATGAAGCACGCCGTTGCCGAGGCAACCACGACCAGCGCAGACGCGCAGGCCAGCGAAGCATCGGTGGAAGACGTCGTGCGGCAACTCACGGACATGGCATCAATGATCGACCGCAGCAGCGATACCATTTCCCAGCTCAACGCGCGCGGCAGCGAAATCCAGCAGGCAGTGCGCCTCATCAACGATATTGCCGACCAGACCAACCTGCTGGCGCTCAACGCAGCCATCGAGGCGGCACGTGCCGGCGAAGCCGGGCGCGGCTTCGCGGTGGTGGCCGACGAGGTACGCAAGCTGGCCGAGAATACCAAGAAGGCATCGGAGTCGATCGGCGACACGATGGACCACCTGATGCACGACGCAGTCACCGTTCTCGGCGAATCGTCGGAGATCCGCGGCATGGCGGGTGATTCACGAACCATCGTCGGTGAACTGGCGGAACGATTCCGCCAGTTCGCATCGTCCGCCGACCACACGCTGCAACGCACGAACCATGCGCTCGACAAGAGCTTCGCGTCGTTGATCAAGGTCGATCACATGATCTACAAGCAGCGCGCCTACATGGCGTTGAATTCAGGCGGTGCCGCGGAATACGTGGCGCCGGTGAATGTGGACTGCACGGCCTGCCGGCTTGGCAAGTGGTACTACGAGGGCGACGGCAAGGCGCAGTTCAGCGCCGTACCATCGTACAAGGCGCTGGAAGCGCCGCACCGCGACGTGCACAGCAGCGCCCATGCCATGCTGGCGCTGATCGACAAAGGCTGGGAAACCAATTCGGGGCTGCAGCAGGAGATCTACGACAAGCTGGTGCACATGGAGAACGGCAGCACCGGCGTCATGGAGATCATCGACCGCATGGTGGACGAAAAGCACGCCGGCGCCTGACCGGCCCGGCGCTGCGGTGTGGCATGCGCCGTGCCGCCGCAGCGACCGCGCGCAGCGGAGGGGGACCCGCCGAAGGCGGGGGCGTAGCGCCCGCGCGCGGGATGCGTGGTGGCGATCTGGACGTTGGATATTGCATTCGCCGCGCCGCCACCACTGTAGTTTGGGGCGTCAGCCCGGCACCAGCAGCAGATTCGGCCCGGCGCGCGCGTAGCCGGCTTCGTCCACGAGGATGTCGAGCGCCAGCGTCGCCAGGTCGTCGGCCACCGGGTCGACGGCGCCTTTGTCGGCGGCCATGATCTTCAGGTAGCTGTGGCATTCGTCGCAGGTTTCGGCGCGCACGGCGCCGGCATCGCGCACGCCCTCGCCTTCGATCTCCCGATAGCTGATGCCGGCGGTCGAATCGCAGGCCGCGCACTTCACGCGCACAAGGTTCCATTCGGTATTGCACAGCGCGCAATGCAGGTAGCGCAGGTTGCCGACCTCGCCGACCGTCTTGACCACCGAGGCCACCGGCAGGAAGCCGCAGCAGGGGCACACGCCGGGCACGTCGAGTGCGGCGACCTGCCCCGCAAGGCGTTGCGCCAGCGCCGTCCAGGCCACCTGCAGCGCAGCTCCGACGAAAGGCAGCAGCACGGCATCCTCGCCATGCAACTCGGTATGCAGGACGCGCTCTGCCAGTGCCTCGATGGCATCCGCCGGCAGCGTCGCGATGCGGCCGATGGCGTCACGCGCGGCAATCGGTTGCCGGGGCGCGGCATCGTGCGCGGCCCGCGCAATGGCACGCAGTGTCTCGTGCCACGCCGGATCGCGCGGCCAGCCCTGTGCCGGCACGGGCGGCATGCGATGTTCGGCGGCGCGCGCCAGCGCTGGTGCATCCGGCAGCGGAACGACGGGGAAAGCGTGCAAAGCTTCGTGCTGGGCGCGCGACAACACAGCGAGAAAGCGCAGCCAGTCGGCCAGCGCATGGCCGTCGGCGAGCGCATCGAAGCGCGCGGCACGCCGCGCGAAGATGTCGCCATCCGGCGTCAGCACGCGCGGCGGCTCGCTCGATGACCTGATCGGAATGATGGGTGGCTTGCTCGTTGCGCTCATGGTGGGACCCGAAAAAAACGGCCCGCGCGACATCGCCGCGCGGGCCGCCGGATTATGCTGCGGAGGCTATTTGCCGGTGACCTGCCGATACCACGCGCGGTGATGCTGCTTGGCCCACGCGCGCGTGACCGTGCCGTACCACATGGCGCGGATGGTGCCCTTGACCCAGATCGCGGCATACACGTGCACGATCACCATGCCGATCATCACCGCGGCGGCTGCGGCATGGATCACGGCGCCGAAGCGGACGAGATCGACCGGCAGGTTGAAGTAGGCGCGCCACAGCACGACGCCCGACAGCGTGAGCAGCAGCACGCAGACCGACAGCACCCAGAACATCATCTTCTGGCCGCCGTTGTACTTGCCCTGTTCGGGCAGGTCGTGGTCGTTGCCGGCTGCCATCTCGCCGATGCGGTTCAGCCATTCCTTGTCCTCTGGCGTCATGCGGTTCAGGCTCCGGAACCGCGTAAACAAGGACAGGAAGGACATCGCCAGCAGGATGCCGATGAACGGATGCAGGATGCGCGCCCAGACGCCGCCGCCGAACAATTGCGTCAGCGGCCAGAACGCCGGATGGAAGAACGCCAGACCGGAGAGCGCCAGCAGGATGAAGCAGATGCCGACGACCCAGTGATTGGCCCGCTCGTCCGCCGTGTAGCGTTGCAGATCTTTCGGGTTGCGGATCATGGCGCCTCCGATGGGCCGCCCCGAGGAGGCAGCCCGCCCATGGCCCGGAAGCCGCGCAGCGGCTGAACCGTCATCGCCCCTTTCCTCGGGAAAGGGGACGGGGGAAAGGTCTTCATGTCTCCTCCTTTTCCAGTTCGTCCTCAAGCTCCTTGCTCACTTCGTTCGGCCCCTTGGTCACGTAGTGGAACAGGCTGCCCAACGCCACCGCGGCGAGCGCGACCGTCGCCAGCGGCTTGGTGACGCCCTTCCACAACGACACCAGCGGGCTGATGCCCGGATCGGCCGGCAGGCCGCTGTAGAGGCTCGGCTGGTCGGCGTGGTGCAGCACGTACATGACGTGCGTGCCGCCCACCCCGGCCGGGTCGTACAGCCCCGCCTTGTCGTAACCGCGCGACTTCAGGTCCTTGATGCGCTTGTCGGCGTAATCCTTCATCTGCTCCTTGGAGCCGAACTGGATCGCACCGGTCGGACAGGCCTTGGCGCAGGCCGGCGCCTGGCCGACGGCGACGCGATCGGAACACAGCGAACATTTGTAGGCCTTGCTGTCCGCCTGCGAGATGCGCGGCACGTTGAACGGGCACCCGGTGATGCAGTAGCCGCAGCCGATGCAGTTCTCCTGATGGAAGTCGACGATGCCGTTGGCGTACTGGATGATGGCGCCGGGCGACGGGCAGGCTTTCAGGCAGCCGGGATCGGCGCAGTGCATGCAGCCGTCCTTGCGGATCAGCCATTCGAGCTTGCCGTTCTGCTCCACCTCGGCATAGCGCATGACGGTCCACGACGCGGCGGTGAGGTCGCGCGGGTTGTCGTAGCTGCCGCCGCAGGTGCCGATCTCGTCGCGGATGTCGTTCCATTCCATGCAGGCGGCCTGGCAGGCCTTGCAGCCGATGCAGGTGGAGACGTCGATGAGCTTGGCGACCTCGGTGGTTTCGCGCAGTGCCGGTGCGGGCGTCGTCGTGGCCGAGCGGCGGGCGATGTCTAGCGATTGCAGTGCCATTGGCTATCTCCCGTGTCAGGCCTTCTCGATGTTGACGAGGAACGCCTTGAATTCCGGCGTCTGCGAATTGGCGTCGCCCACGAACGGCGTCAGCGTGTTGGCGATGTAGCCGGCCTTGGCGAGCCCCTTGAAGCCCCAGTGGATCGGAATGCCAACGGTATGCACTTTCCTGCCGTCGACATCCAGCGCCTTGATGCGCTTGGTCACCACCGCCACGGCCTGGATGAAGCCGCGGTTGCTGCGCACCTTGACCTTGTCGCCGTTGGCGATGCCTTTCTCCTTCGCCAGCTCTTCGCCCAATTCGACGAATTGCTCGGGCTGCAGGATGGCGTTGATGCGCACGTGCTTGGTCCAGTAGTGGAAATGCTCGACCAGCCGGTACGTGGTGGCAACGTAGGGGAAGTCCTTGGCCTTGCCGAACACTTCCATGTCGCCCTTGTACACGCGCGCCGCCGGGTTGGACAATGCCTTCGGGTTCTTCGGGTGGAAGGGGTTGGCGTCCAGCGGCGTCTCGAAGGGTTCGTAGTGCTCGGGGAAGGGTCCGTCGGCCATCGCCGGGGCGAACAGGCGCGCCACGCCCTCGGGCGCCATGATGAAAGGCATGACGCCTTCTTCGGGCGCCGCGTCGGGACGCATGTCGGGGATGTCGTTGCCGCCCCAGGCGGTGCCGGTCCAGCGGATCACCGCACGTTTGGGGTCCCACGGCTTGCCGGCCATGTCGCACGACGCGCGGTTGTAGATGATCCGCCGGTTGGCTGGCCACGCGAAGCCCCACAGCAGCGTCTGGCCCAGGCCCGACGGGTCCGAGTTGTCGCGCCGCGCGGTGAGGTTGCCTGCCTGCGACCAACTGCCGCCGTAGATCCAGTTGCCGCACTGGGTACTGCCGTCGTCACGCAGTTGCGCAAAGCCGGCCAGTTGCTCGCCGGCCTTGGCGATCACCTTGGTGGCGTCCTTGGGATCGAACACGTCGCCCAAGGCCTTGCCGGAGATCTCCATCAACAGCTCTTCCGGCGAAGGCTTCGCGGCAATGCGGTACGGCCACGCCAGATTGGCGATCGGTTCGGGCAGCTTGCCGCCATCCTTGGCGTACATCGCCTTCAGCTTGAGGAACAGCCCGGCGACGATGTCGATGTCACCCTTCGACTCGCCCGGGCCGTCGGCCGCCTTCCAGTGCCACTGGATGACGCGGCCCGAATTGGTGAAGGACCCGGCTTCCTCGGCGAAGCAGTTCGCCGGCAGGCGGAACACCTCGGTGGCGATCTTCGACGGATCGGCCTCGTTGAATTCGCCGTGCGGCTTCCAGAACTCCGAGGTATCGGTGACCAGCGGATCGACGACCACCAGATACTTCAGCCTGGCCAGCGCATCGCCGATCTTCTTCTTGTTCGAGACCGCGGCCAGCGGGTTGAAGCCCTGGCAGACGAAGCCGTTCATCTTGCCCTGGTGCATGCGCTCGAAGATCGCCAGCACGTCGTAGGCGGCATCCTTCTTGGGCAGCCAGTCGTAGCCGAAGTCGTTGTCCTTCGTCGCGGCACTCCCGTACCAGGCCTTCTGCAGGCTGGTAAACCACTTCGGGAAATTCTGCGGGAAGTTCATCTGGTTCGGCCGCAAGGGCTTGGGTGTGCGCTTTTCCAGATAGGTCGCGCGATTCACGTCCGCATCCGTCGGCGCCGACAGATAGCCCGGCAGCACTTCCGAATACAGGCACATGTCGGTGATGCCCTGCACGTTGGCATGGCCGCGCAGCGCGTTGATGCCGCCGCCCGCCATGCCCATGTTGCCGAGCAGCAACTGGATCATCGCCATGGTGCGGATGTTCTGCGAGCCGACCGAATGCTGCGTCCAGCCCAGCGCGTAGCAGATGGTCATGGTCTTGGTCGGCGCCGAGGTTTCCGCGATGTACTCGCAGACCTTGAGGAACTGGTCCTTCGGCGTGCCGGTGACCTTGCTGACCAGCTCCGGCGTGTAGCGCTCGTAGTGCTTCTTCATGAGCTGGAACACGCAGTGCGGATCCTGCAAGGTGGCGTCGACCTTGGCGAAACCATCCTTGTCGAGCTGGTACTTCCACGTGTCCTTGGCGTAGCTGCGCTTCTCGGCGTTGTAGCCGGAGAAGATGCCGTCGTCGAACGCGAAGCCCTCGTCGATCAGGAATGCGGCGTTGGTGTAATGCTTGACGTAGTCGTGGTGGATCTTGTCGTTGCCCAGCAGATAGTTCACGACGCCGCCGAGAAACGCGATGTCGGCGCCGGCACGGATCGGCGCGTAGTAGTCGGCGACGGCGGCAGACCGCGTGAAGCGCGGATCGACGACGACCAGCCTGGCCCCGCGGTCCTTCTTCGCTTCGATCACCCACTTGAAACCGCAGGGATGCGCCTCGGCGGCATTGCCGCCCATCACCAGCACCAGGTCGGCATTCTTGATGTCGACCCAATGGTTGGTCATCGCGCCACGCCCAAATGTCGGACCCAGACTGGATACCGTGGGGGCGTGTCAGATGCGGGCTTGCGTATCGAGGGCGACGACGCCCAGCGAGCGGAGGACCTTGTGCGTGAGATAACCGGTTTCGTTGTTGGCGGCCGACGAGGCGAGGAAGCCGAAGGTGTTCCAGCGGTTCACCGTCACGCCGTCGGCGTTCTTCTCGATGAGATTGGCGTCGCGGTCGGCCTTCATGTGCCTGGCGATGCGCTCGATCGCCTCGTCCCACGAAATGCGCTTCCACTCGTTGCTGCCGGCTTCGCGCACTTCCGGATGCTTGAGGCGGCTGGGGCTCTTGACCATGTCGAGCAGCGCCGCGCCCTTCGGACACAGCGTGCCGCGATTGACGGGGTTGTCCGGATCGCCCTCGATGTGGATGATGTCCGCCTTGGCGTTCTTGGACTTGTCGCCGGTGGTGTAGATCAGCACCCCGCAACTCACCGAGCAGTACGGACACATGTTCCGCGTTTCGGTGGCGCGGGCGAGCTTGAAGGTTCTGACTTCCGCCAGGGCGGCGGTCGGCGAAAAGCCCATCAGGGCTATGCTCGACCCTCCCATCCCGGCGGCGCAGACCTTGAAGAACTGTCGCCGCGTGACTTGCATCGAATCGGTCTCCTCTCGACTTTCTGCGATTGAAACAGCCTCGTGCCCGCCATGGATTTGTCCGACAACTTCAGCGACGGGCGCGGCGATTCTGCACCAAGATTTTCTGATGCGCCAATAAAATCTTCGCAACACTGAAACTACAGTGGTGGCGGGACGGCGATTGGTCTGCATACCGCCGTCCGCACCCTGCGCCGCCTTTTTGCGGCGCAGCAGCCGCTACTTCGCGCTGGCGAAGAAGGCCTGCTCGCCGCCGATCTTGTAGCCGGCAATCGTCGCCTGCCCGGCCGGCGAAACCAGCCAGCCGATGAAGGCGCGGCCATCGGCTGCCTTCACGTGCGCATGCTTGGCCGGGTTGACCAGCATCACGCCATACGGGTTGAACAGGCGGTTGTCGCCTTCGACGAGGATCGCCAGTTCGCCGCGGTTCCTGAAGTTGAGCCAGGTGCCGCGATCCGCCAGGATGTAGGCCGACAAACCCGACGCCGTATTGAGCGCCGGACCCATGCCCGAGCCGGTATCCCGGTACCACGATCCCTTCACCGCATCCAGATCGATGCCGGCCGTCTTCCAGTAGCGCAGCTCGGCGGCATGCGTACCACTTTTGTCCCCGCGCGAGACGAACGGCGCCTGCGCCGCCGCAATCCGCCGCAGCGCCTCGGCGACATCCTTGCCCGCCGCCCTGGCCGGGTCCGCCTTCGGCCCGACGACGACGAAATCGTTGTACATCACGTCGCGGCGCTCGATGCCGAATCCTTCGGCGACGAACTTGTCCTCGGCCGCGCGGTCATGCACGAAGACCACGTCGGCATCGCCCCGCCGCGCCAGATCGAGCGCCTGCCCGGTGCCCAGCGCGACGACGCGCACCTTGACGCCGCTGGCCTGCTCGAAGGCCGGCAGCAGATGGCCGAACAGGCCCGACTGCTCGGTCGATGTGGTCGATGCCACGGTGATGAAGCGCTCCTGCGCCAGCACGCCGGTTGCCAGTACCACGCCGCAGCACAGCGCGGCAACCCGATTCCACACTGATTTCATAACGCCTCCTCCGCGAGAAAATCCCGCGCGGCCCGGGTCGCCGCACGGGCAAAGAAAGCGGCCACCGGCGTCTGCTCGACGACGCGTCCGTCGGCGATGAACAGCACCTCGTCGGCCAGCCGTCGTGCCTGCGCCAGATTGTGGGTGGCCATGACGATCCGGGTGCCGCCCGCCGCCATCTCGCCGATGATGCGCTCGACCTCGCGCGTGCTGGCCGGGTCGAGGCTGGCCGTCGGCTCGTCGAGGAACAGCACCTGCGGCGCCAGCGTCCACGCCCGCGCCAGCGCCACGCGCTGTTGCTCGCCGCCGGAAAGCCGTCGCGCCGGACGCGCGGCAATGTGCGCGAGGCCGACACGATCAAGGCATTCAAGCGATGTCGCGCGTCGCGTCGCCGCAGCGACACCGCGCACGCGCAGGCCGTATTCGACGTTCGCCAGCACGGTCGTGCGCAGCATCGCCGCGCGCTGGAACACCATCCCTTGCGACAGCGGCACCGGCCAGGCGATGCGCCCGCCGGTCGGCTTGAGCAGGCCGTGCATCAGCCGCAGCAGCGAGCTCTTGCCGGCGCCATTGGCACCGAGCAGCAGCGTGCGCTGCGTGGCCAGATGCAGGCTCACATCCTCGATGATGCGCACGCCGTTCTCGGTCAGCGCCAGTCCGTCGAGCGTCAGCCACGGCGTTGAGCTCGACATCGTCAGCCCCACCGCCGCAATGCCCACTGGCGGATGACGAAGGCGGCGAAGTTCACCGCCAGCACCATGCCCATCAGCACCGCCCCCAGCGCCAACGCCAGCGCCAGGTCGCCCTTGCTGGTTTCCAGCGCGATCGTGGTGGTCATCACCCGCGTCACGCCGTCGATGTTGCCGCCGACGATCATCACCGCGCCGACCTCGGCAATCGCCCGGCCGAAGCCGGCGAGCGCCGCCGTCGTCAGCGTGAAGCGGCTGTCCCACAGCAAGGTGCGCGCGGCGCGCACGCGTCCGGTGCCGAGGCTGCGCAGCAGCTCGCGGTATTCGCTCCAGGCATCCTCGATCACCTGCCGCGACAGCGCGGCGACGATCGGCGTCACCAGCACCGCCTGCGCCATCACCATGGCCGTCGGCGTGAACAACAGCCCGAAGCTGCCCAGCGGCCCGGCGCGCGAGAGCAGCAAGTAAACGAAGAGTCCGACCACCACCGGTGGCAGGCCCATGAAGGCGTTGAACAGCACGATCAGGCTGCGCCGGCCGCGGAATCGTCCGACGGCAAGCAAGGCGCCGAACGGCATGCCGACCACGCAGGCGACCAGGGTCGCCGTCAGGCTGACGGCCAGGCTCAGCCCGACGATGCCGGCCAGGCGCGCATCACCGCTGCCGATCAGGCCGGCGGCCATGCTCAGACTGTCGCCGAATGTGCTTATCTCAACCTCCGCCCCGATGCATCGCGCGATCCATGCGGGCCAGCAGCGCATCGCGTGCGTCCGCCGTGCCGCCCGAGAAATGCAGGCTGACATGCAGCGTCGGCAGCCGCAGGTTGGCGATCTGTCGCGGCGGGCCGACGCGCCACTCGGCACGCAGCGAAACATCGCCGCTGGTCACGCGCGCGACATCGCCTTCTACCGCAATGCCGGATGGAAAGGCGAGTCGCAGTTCGCGCAGGAATTCGTCGGGACGGGCCGACATTTCACGGTGCAGCAACAGGGCATCCGGCATGGTGCGCGCCAGTGTAGCAGCGGCCCGGCGCGTCCCTCGCGGTGCAGCATTGCCGCCTGCCTGCCGATTTGCTAGGCTGGCGCAACGCGCATCGGGCCAGCCGTGCGCGCCCGGCCCGCGCATGTCATGTCGCCGGCCGTTCCAAGAACAACTGATGCCGGAGGCTTGGACATGCAAAAAGCGCTGCACATCGACCCGATCAAATGCACCGGCTGTCTCCAATGCGAGATGGCTTGTTCGTATGAACACCACGGCGTCTTCAACGTCTCGAAATCGCGCATCAAGGTGTTCAACTTCGAACACGAAGGCCGCAAGGTGCCCTACACCTGCACGCAGTGCAGCGATGCCTGGTGCATGAGCGCCTGCCCGGTCGATGCGATCCGGCTCGATGCCGCCACCGGCGCCAAGGTGGTCAGCGAGGCGACGTGCGTCGGTTGCAAGGTGTGCACCATCGCCTGCCCCTTCGGCACCGTGAACTACGTCGCCGATACCGGCAAGGTGCAGAAATGCGACCTCTGCGGCGGCGATCCGGCTTGCGCCAGCGCCTGCCCCACCGGCGCCATCACCTACATCGACGCCGACTGGACGGGTCTGGACAAGATGCGCGCCTGGGCCGGCAAGACCAATCTCGCCGCGCAGCCGGCCTGAACGCAAAGGAGAACACCAATGGCATGGAATCGCAAAATCCTGCGCGTCAATCTGACCAAGGGCACGTGCACCCCCGAGCCGCTCAATATGGACTGGGCCAGGGAGTACCTCGGCCAGCGCGGCCTCGCCACCAAGTATTTCGTCAATGAGGTCGACCCGAAGGTCGATCCGCTCTCGCCCGACAACAAGCTCATCATGACCACCGGCCCGCTGACCGGCACGCCGGCCTCGACCGGCGGCCGCTACTCGGTGGTGACCAAGGGCGCGTTGACCGGGGCCATCGCCTGCTCGAATTCCGGCGGCTACTTTGGTGCCGAACTCAAGTTCGCCGGCTGGGACATGATCATCTTCGAGGGCAGGAGCGACAAGCCCGTGTACCTGTCGATCGAGGACGACAAGGCCGAACTCAAATGCGCCGCGCACCTGTGGGGCAAGACCGTCTTCCAGACCGAAGAGACGATCAAGAGCAGCCATCAGGACCCGCAGATCCGCGTCTCCAGCATCGGCCGCGCCGGCGAGAACGGCGTCATGTACGCCTGCATCGTCAACGACCTGCATCGCGCCGCCGGCCGCTCGGGCGTCGGTACTGTGATGGGCAGCAAGAACCTCAAGGCGGTGGCCGTGCGCGGCAAGAAGGGCAGCGGCGGCACGATCCGCGACCCCAAGGCCTTCATGGGCGCGGTCAAGGCGGCGAAGAAGGTGCTCGCCGACAATGCCGTCACCGGCCAGGGCCTGCCGACCTACGGCACGCAGGTGCTGATGAACGTCATCAACGAGATGGGCGCGCTGCCCACCCGCAACCACCGCGACGTGCAGTTCGAAGAGGCGCGCAAGATCTCCGGCGAAGCCATGCATGAGAAGCGGCCCACCGACGGCAAGGCGCACCTGGTGACCAACGCCGCATGCTTCGGCTGCACCATCGCCTGCGGGCGCATCTCGAAGATCGACGAGACGCATTTCAGCGTGGTCAACAAGCCCGAGTACTGGGGCGCCTCCGGCGGCCTCGAATACGAAGCGGCCTGGGCGCTGGGCGCCGCCAATGGCGTGGGCGATCTCGAAGCGCTGCAATACGCCAACGTGCTGTGCAACGAAGACGGCTTCGACCCGATCTCGTTCGGCGCCACCGTCGGCGCGGCGATGGAACTGTACGACCTCGGCATCCTGACCAAGGAGCAGATCGGCATGGAAGCGCCGTTCGGCTCGGCCAAGGCACTGTGCGAACTGGCGCAGATGACGGCGCAAGGCATCGGCTTCGGCAAGGAACTCGGCCTGGGCTCGGCGCGGCTGTGCGAAAAATACGGCCGGCCGGAGCTTTCGATGGGCGTCAAGAAACAGGAGTTCCCCGCCTACGATTCGCGCGGCATCCAGGGCATGGGCCTCGCCTACGCAACGTCCAACCGCGGCGCCTGCCACCTGCGCGGCTACACCGTCGCCTCCGAAGTGCTCGGCATTCCGGTCAAGACCGACCCGCTGGTCACCGAAGGCAAGGCCGATCTGGTCAAGGCCTTCCAGGACGCGACGTCGGTGTTCGACTCGGCCGGCGTGTGCGTGTTCACCACCTTCGCGTGGACACTGGCCGACCTGCAGCCGCAGCTCGACGCCGCCTGCGAGGGCGACTGGACGATGGAGAAGCTGGCACTGGTGGGCGAGCGCATCTGGAACATGGAGCGCCTGTTCAACAACGCCGCCGGCTTCACCGCCAAGGACGACGACCTGCCGCCGCGGCTGAAGACCGAGCCGGCCAAGACCGGCCCGGCCAAGGGACTGGTGAACGGCATCGACAAGATGCGGCCGGAGTATTACACGGCGCGCGGCTGGGATGCCAATGGCGTGCCGACGAAGGAAACGCTCGGTCGTCTGGGACTGTAGGCCGCATCCACCCGACGGGACCGGCAGCGCCGGTCCCGCATTTTTTCACGAGGCACCGCATGCGACACGTCATCATCGGCAACGGCCCGGCGGGCCTCGTCGCCGCCGAAGCCCTGCGCAAATTGCAGCCCGAAGCGCAGATCGCGCTCATCGGCGACGAGCCGGAGCCGCCCTACTCGCGCATGGCGATCCCCTATTTCCTGCACGGGCGCATCGGCGAGGACGGCACGCATCTGCGCAAGGCGCACGACCACTTCGCCACGCACGGCATCCATCTGATCGAAGGGCGCGTGGCCAGCATCGATGCCGGCGCGCGCGAGGTCCGCTTTGCCGAAGGCGAACCGCTGCGCTTCGACCGGCTGCTGATCGCCAGCGGCTCGCGGCCGATCCGCCCGCCGGTGCCCGGCATCGACCTGCCCGGCGTGCATACCTGCTGGACGCTGGCCGATGCGCGCGCCATCGCCGAACGCGCCCGGGCCGGCAGCCGCGTGCTGCAGATCGGCGCCGGCTTCATCGGCTGCATCGTGCTCGAAGCGCTTGCCGCGCGCGGCGTGCAGCTGACGGTGGTCGAGATGGGCGATCGCATGGTGCCGCGCATGATGACCGCCACGGCCGGCGCGATGATCCGCCGCTGGGTGGAAAGCAAAGGCGTCGCGGTGCATGTCGATACCGCCGTCACCGCCATCCGCAGCGAGGGCGGCGCGCTGGTGGCGACGCTGAACAACGGCAGCGAAGTGGGCGCCGATCTCGTCATTTGCGCCGCCGGCGTCAAACCGGCGGTGGACTTCCTGGCCGGCAGCGGCGTCGACATCGGCCGCGGCGTACGCGTCGATGCCGCCATGCGCACCAATGTCGATGGCATCTTCGCGGCCGGCGACGTCACCGAGGCAACGGGCTTCCACAGCGGCGACCCCGAGCTCAACGCCATCCAGCCCAATGCCGCCGACCAGGCACGCGTCGCGGCGCTGGGCATGGCCGGGCAGCAGGCGCGCTCGCAAGGCAGCCTCGCCATCAACGTGCTCGATACGCTCGGCCTGATCTCGACGTCGTTCGGCCAGTGGAGCGGCTGCGACAAGAGTGAAGGCGGCACCGGCGTCGAGCGTGTCGATGAAGCCAACTATCGCTACCTGTCGCTGCAGTTCCGGCGCGACGTGCTGATCGGCGCCACCAGCATCGGCTGGACCGATCAGGTCGGCGCGCTGCGCGGCCTCGTGCAATCGCGCGTCCGGCTCGGCGTCTGGCGCGAGCGGCTGCTCGACGATCCGACGCAGTTCATGACCGCCTACCTGGCGCGCACGCAGCCGGTCGTCTGACGGCACGATGCAGGTCACCTTCAAACTCTTTGCCAACCTGCAGGACTACCTGCCCGCGCAAGCGCTGAAGACCAACGCGCTCGCCCTCGACGTGGCCGACGGCACGACGGTGCAGGACATCATCGCGCGCTTTGCGCTGCCGGAGAAATCGTGCCATCTGGTGTTGGTGGACGGCACATTCGTTGCGCCCGGCGCACGCGCCACCCGCGCATTGCGCGACGGAGAAACGCTGGCCATCTGGCCACCTGTCGCGGGCGGCTAGCGGCGGGTGGCGGAGGCAATCGCCGTTCCGCCACGACGGCACTTTGGATCGGAAGGGTAAGGCACGCCAAGAACCCGATGCTACGACACCTCGTTGCGATTCTTCCCGTTGGCGGTGACGAAGGACTGTGTCGGTCGACTGGGTCATTTCCCTTCCGGGTGAAGCAAGGACGAAGCCCAATTACTGGCTAACTCAACCGTCGAAAACCACTCAAATCGCAAACCGGCCGCGACCATGCAACTGTTATACAAGGGCCCCATCAAAGAGGCACCCTCGACGTCACTGGGCAGGACAAATGCCAACCCCGAGGGCGCGAGCCCCGCGTCGACCACGCGCTTACCCAATGTGCAGAGGTGTGCGAGTACGTCGTTTGAGCACAGAGCGCTATGCTCAAACACACACAGATTCACCCAAGTCCCTTTTTGGGCCATCTCCGGAAAAATGACTCTGACGAGTTCCTCCATCGAGTTCGCCAATTCGACGTTGAACGGGCCAATAGCCCTCGTCCAGAGAACATTTCCGCGCACCTCGTATTCGACTCTCCCGTGCGGTCGAAAAGTTCCAGCGCCAACTTCGTCCGTGCTATATGTTGTCTTGGTCATCAGACTGGACTGGTTCAGTTGCTTGTATGCATCCAGGGGCGACGAATTGCGCGCATATTTGCACATTCGTTCGGGCTCGTCACGCTCTCTTCTTTCGCCTAACATGGCCGATTGGCCTTTCGCTACACCCCAACCGGCCAGCAGCAATAGCGTCTGACCGGCCATTTCGTTTCGATCACATCCGAACCCACTATGTCCCTTTCGACGTTGAAGTCACTCTTCGGCTACAAAGCCTGGGCCAACGCCGAGTTGTTCGCGCTGCTGGCCACGCTGCCGGAGCAGCACGCCGAGCCCTTGCACACCTGCATCCGCACGCTCAACCACATCTACGTGGTGGACCGCCTGTTTCAGGCGCGTCTTGCCGGCGAACCGGCGCCTTTCGAGGCGACGAACACCAAAGCCACGCCAACGCTCGATCAGTTGCGCGAGGATGTCGCGGCCACGGATGCCTGGTATCTGCGCTACGTTGCGGGCACCCCGGAAGCGGCGCTGTCGTCGATGCTGGACTTCACCTTCACGGACGGCGATGCCGGGCGCATGTCGCGGGAAGAGATCCTGCTGCATGTGCTGACCCACGGCGGCTATCACCGCGGCAACGTCGGCCAGGTGCTCAAGTCGATTTCGGTGGCGCCGCCGCGCGACCTTTACACGAAGTTCCTGCACCAAAGCGACCCGTCGCGCCGGGCGGCCTGAGTCCGCCGCACTCGCCGCGCGTTGCGGCCTACGCTTCGAACCGGCTGCTGTCGTTGCGATCGCGTTCGTATCGCCGCGCGAACGGAAACGGCGGCAACCAGGATTCGCGGCGGACGGTCCAGATTTCGTAGGTCGGTGCCAGTTGGTCCGGCGCGTCCAGCGAGCCGAGGTTCACCTCGATTTCGTCACCCGTGCGTGAGAACACCGACGAGCCGCAGCGCGGACAGAAATGCCGCCCGGCGTAGTCGCGCGTTTCGCCGCTGACCTTGACCGCCTGCTCGGGAAATATTGCGGAGGCGTGGAACAGCGCGCCATGGTGTTTGCGGCAATCAAGGCAATGGCAGACGCCGACCCGAAATGGCGGCCCGATTGCCGTGATGCGCACGCTGCCGCACAGGCACCCACCCTCGTATTGCGCCATGTCACGCCCCCTGCAATGATCGTCTGAACGCGATTGTCGCACCGTGCCAGTTCCGGCAACGTGCTGCGCCTGCTGGGGGCGCCGCCGCCAAACTACAGTGGTGGTGATACGGCGCTTCGCCGCCGCCTACGTCGACTCGCCGTCGAATTCGCTGCGCGTGCGGTCCGCCAGCGCCTCGCCGATCGACACCAGATGCTCGATCACTTCGAAGCTCGGGCCATCGGCATAAAGATGCACCTCGACGCCCTGCGGATCGCAACCGGCACCGAAGCAGTTGTCGCGCCGGCTCATCGACGGCTTGAACGGCGGCCATTGCAGGATACGTCGCGCGGTGCTGCGGTCGACGAGCGTCCTGAACTGCCCCGCATGGGCGAGCAGCACATAGCGCTTCTTCCACTCGGAGATGCCGGTGTCGACTTCGCTGGCCGCATAGAAGAAATCGCGCTTCTTCGCCATGCGATCCGAAGCCAGGCTGATGAGGCTGGCCAGCCCGCCGATCACCACCTTGCCGACGCCCGATCGAACAAGGTCGTAGGCGCCGCGATCGAAAATCACCCACGCATGTTCGCCCGCGGCCACCATCGAGACGCGGAAGACGAGTTTCGGTGACGATGAGCTACTGGTGTGGTCGCTGTCGTAGGCGAGCACCCAGTCGCAGCCGCCGGCCGTCGTGCCGTAGAAGTGGTAGCGGATGTCGCCCTGCGGCGTGGGGTCGTAGCGCCAGCCGCGCCGCTCGCCGCGCACGGCGCGCGTGCGGGATTCTTCGTCGGCGCGCTTGCGTTCGGCGGCGGCGAGCTTGCTGCCCGCCGACAGGACGCCGATCACGATCATCACGGCGACGGCGACGCCGAACCATGCAAAGACGGGCAGGTCGAGATCCATGGCTGCATTATCGGCCACCGCCGTTGCCGAATGATTGCCCTCGCCGGTCACGGCGCGCTTTGCGATACTTCGCCCATGACCTCCCTGCTCCAGACCTTTTCCTGCCTCGACGACTACGATCCCGACGCGCTGCCGGTGGATCGCGCGCGCCAGATCATGCTCGACGCGCTGCCGCCGGTGACGGGCGACGAACGCGTGGCGCTGCGCGCGGCCCTCGATCGTGTGCTGGCGGCCGACGTGCTGGCGCCCTTCGATGTGCCGTCGCATACCAACTCGGCGATGGACGGCTGGGCGGTGCGCCATGCCGATCTGGCGCATGAGGGCGAAACCCGGCTGCGCGTGATCGGTACGGCGCTGGCCGGGCGCGCGTTCGGTGGCGCCGTGGCTGCCGGCGATGCCGTGCGCATCATGACCGGCGCCGTGCTGCCCGCGGGCGCGGACACGGTCGTGATGCAGGAACTGGCGCGCGCCGACGGCGAGGCGGTGTTCGTGCAGGCGGGCCAGCGCGCGGGACAGCACATCCGCCGCGCCGGCGAGGATTTGCGCGCCGGCGCCGTGGCCTTGCGCGCCGGCCGCGTGCTGCGCCCGGCCGAGCTGGGCATCGTGGCGTCGCTGGGCATCGGCGAGGTGACGGTGCGGCGGCGCGTGCGCGTGGCGATGTTCTCGACCGGCGACGAGCTGGCATCGATCGGCACGCCGCTGGCCGCGGGCGCGGTGTACGACAGCAACCGCTACACGCTGCACGGCATGCTCACGCGCCTGGGCTGCGAGGTGCACGACCTGGGCGTCGTGCGCGACGATCCGACGCTGCTGGCGGCGGCCTTTCGCGAGGCAGCGCAGGCCGATGCCATTGTCACCAGCGGCGGCGTGTCGGTCGGCGAAGCGGACTTCATCAAGCAGTTGATGAATGATCTGGGCGAAGTGGCGTTCTGGAAGATCGCCATGAAGCCGGGCCGGCCGATGGCCTTTGGCCGCATCGCGCCGGACGGTGCCGACGGGTCGGCAGCCTGGCTCTTCGGGCTGCCCGGCAATCCGGTGGCGGTGATGGTGACCTTTTATCAATTCGTCCGCCCCGCCCTGCTGCGCCTGGCCGGCGTCGATCCGCTACCCGCGCCGACGCGCTTCACCGCGCGCAGCCTGGAGGCGATCCGCAAGAACCCCGGGCGCACCGAATTCCAGCGCGGCGCGCTTTCGCGCGATGCCGATGGCTGGTGCGTGCGGCCGGCCGGCATGCAGGGCTCCGGCATCCTCAGCTCGATGTCGCAAGGCGATTGCTTCATCGTCCTCGATGCCGCGCAGGGCGCCGTGGCAGCAGGCGATCCGGTGCTGGTGGAACCCTTTTCCGGGCTGGTGTGATGAGTGCCGCAAACAACAGTGGTGGTGACACGGCGCAGGGGCCGACGGTCATCGTCGTTGCCACCGAGGACAACTTCGAGTCGACGGTGGTTGCCGCGTCGCACCGCGCGCCGGTGCTGGTCGACATCGGCGCCGACTGGTGCGCGCCGTGCCGCGTGCTCGGCCCGTTGCTGCAGCGCCTGGCGGCCCGCTACGAGGGCCGCTTCGTGTTGGCCAACGTCGATGCCGACGAGAACATGCGCATCGCCGGCCGCCACAAGGTGCGCGGCTTTCCGACCGTCATCGCCTACAGCCATGGCGCCGAGGTGGCGAGGTTCCATTCCGCGCAGACCGAGTCATTCCTGCGAGCGTTCGTCGACGACGTGATCCGCCGCCATGCCGAGCATGGTCATGCGGCGCTGCTGGCGCCGACGCCGGCCTCCGGCGGCGAATAGAGCGCGCCGCCGACAAGCGTCTGCGCCAAGCTGCGATAATGCGGTTTGCACGCCGCCGGCGCCGCGATTCCAACTGCCGACCCCGCACTTCCCGCGGGCGACCATGACCCAGACCCCCACCAGCTTTTCCGAGCTTTCGCTCGCCCCGCCGCTTCTCGCGGCCCTGGCCGATGTCGGCTACGAAACACCCTCGCCGATCCAGGCCGCCTGCATCCCCGTGCTGCTGGCCGGCCACGACCTGTTGGGCGAAGCGCAGACGGGCACCGGCAAGACCGCTGCCTTCGCGCTGCCGCTGCTGCAGGGCGTCGACCTGAAGGTCGCCGCGCCGCAGGCGCTGGTGCTCACGCCAACGCGCGAACTGGCCATCCAGGTTGCCGAGGCGTTGCAGAAATATGCCCACCACCTGCCCGGCTTCCATGTGCTGCCGCTGTACGGCGGCCAGAGCATGGTCGTGCAACTGCGCCAATTGTCGCGTGGCGCGCACGTCATCGTCGGCACGCCGGGTCGCATCATGGATCACCTGGAGCGCAAGAGCCTGGCGCTCGACCGCCTCAAGATGCTGGTGCTCGACGAAGCCGACGAAATGCTGCGCATGGGCTTCATCGACGACGTCGAGTGGATCCTCGAGCACACGCCGGCGACGCGCCAGACGGCACTGTTCTCGGCGACGATGCCCGATCCGATCCGCCGCGTCGCCCACAAGCACCTGCGCGAGCCGCGCGAAATCAAGATCCGCACCGCGACGACGACGGTCGACACCATCAGCCAGTCGTATTGCCAGGCGCATGGCGCGCAGAAGCTCGAAGCGCTGACGCGCATCCTCGAGGTCGAAGACGACCTCGACGCCGCGATCGTCTTCGTGCGCACCAAGACCGCCACCGTCGAGGTGGCCGAACGCCTCGAGGCCCGCGGCTATGCCGTGGCGGCGATCAACGGCGATCTGACGCAGCCTCTGCGCGAGCAGGTCATCGAACGGCTCAAGGCCGGCAACATCGACATCCTCGTCGCCACCGACGTCGCCGCCCGCGGGCTGGATGTGCCGCGCATCACGCACGTCATCAACTACGACGTGCCGTACGACGTCGAAGCCTATGTGCATCGCATCGGTCGTACCGGCCGCGCCGGCCGGGCGGGACGCGCGATCCTCTTCATCACGCCGCGCGAAATGCGCATGCTCAAGGCCATCGAATACGCCACGCGGCAGAAGATCCGCCCGCTGGCGATGCCGACGCTGGGCGAGGTCGCCAGCCGTCGCGTGGCCCAGTTCACGCAGCAGATCATCGATGCGCGCAACGAGCAGCGCCTGGAATTCTTCTTCGAGGTCGTGCGCGGCATCGAGGAAAACCATGGCCTGTCGGCGCGCGAAATCGCCGCCGCGCTGGCATGGCTGGCGCAGCGCGACCGCCCGCTGCAGATCGAAGGCGCCGGCGATGCGGTGCCTGCCGCAGCCCCCCGTGCTGCCGCGCCCGCCGCCGCCAACATGCCGACCGCCACAGGCGCCGTGCCACCACCACTGGAGTTTGCCAAGCCCGCGCCAACGCGCGTGCGCACGCCCCGCGCCGCGCCGGACGCCGACGCCGATGACGAACAGGCGCCCGCACGCCCGCGTCGCACGGCCGCCGCGCCGCTGGACTTCGCGCCGGGAAAGCTGGCGAAATACCGCATCGCCGTTGGCCGCGACATCGGCGTGCTGCCCAAGGAGATCGTCGGCGCCATCGCCAACGAAACCGGTATCGCCGGCAAGTTCATCGGCCAGATCGACCTCTTCGACGACCACAGCACCGTCGAGCTGCCGGCCGATCTGCCGGCCGACGTGATGGCGACCTTGCAGCGCATCCGCGTGCGCCAGGTGCCCCTGCAGGCGCGTGCGGTGGCGGCCGGCGAATTCGAAACCCCGTCCCGACGCCCCCGGCCGACATTGCGCGCCAGCGGCCCGGCAGCGCGCAGCACGAGCGAACGCAGCGAGCGGCCCGCCAAGCGCGACTTCGCGCCACGCGGCGACGCGCCGCCAAAACGCGAGTATGCCAATCGCACCGAGAGTGGGCCGAAACGCGACTATCCGCCGCGCGGCGACGGTCCGGCCCGACGCGAGGCTGCGCCCCGCGGCGATGGTCCGCCGCCGCGTTCGGTACGCGCACCTTACCGTGAATCCGCCGCCCCGCGCGGCAAGCCCGCCGGCAAACCGGGTGGCAAGAAGACCTTCCGTTGACCCATCAGGATGCACCATGACGCTTTACGCACTGGAACACAAATCACCGCGCCTGGGTCATGACGCCTGGGTGGCGGACAACGCCACCGTAATCGGCGACGTGACGCTGCATGACCGTGCCAGCGTCTGGTTCAATGCCGTGCTGCGCGGCGACAACGATCCGATCGTCATCGGTGCCGGCAGCAACATCCAGGACGGCTCGGTGCTGCATACCGACGAGGGCGTGCCGCTGACGGTCGGCGAGAACGTCACCGTCGGCCATCTGGTGATGCTGCACGGCTGCGAGATCGGCGACGGTTCGCTCGTCGGCATCAAGAGCGTGGTGCTCAATCGCGCGGTGATCGGCCGCTCGTGCATCATCGGCGCCAACTCGCTGATCCCGGAAGGCAAGGTGATTCCCGATCGCTCGCTGGTCATCGGCTCGCCAGGCAAGGTGGTGCGCACGCTGACCGACGAGGAAGTCGCCATGCTGCAATGGAGCGCCGCGCATTACGTGCGCAACGCCCGCCGCTTCGCCCACCACCTGAAGGCTCTGCCATGACCCACATCCGCAACGCACTGTGCATCGCCGCGATGCTGCTGGCCGCGCCTGCGCTGGCCGCCACGCAGGGACATGGCGCGCGCATCGGCTTTTCCGCCACCGCCGAGCGTCGCGTGGTGAACGACCTTGGTAGCGCGACCGCCTATGTCGAGATGGCCGGTGCCGACTCGGCCGACCTCGCACAGCGCGTCAATGCCGTGATGGCACAGGCGCTGGCCACCGCCAAGGCCGAAGAAAAGGTGACCGTGAAGAGCGGTGGCAGCAACACCTGGCCGGTGTATGCCAGCAAGCCGAAGGCCGGCCAGACGGCCACCATCGAAGGCTGGCGCATGCGGTCCGAGCTGCAGCTCGAATCGCGCGACGCCGCCGCGCTCGGCGCGCTGCTCGGCCGGCTGCAGACCACGCTCGCGGTCAGCCACATCGGCTTTTCGCCGTCGGCGGAAACGCGCCGCAAGGCCGAGGACGACGCCGCACTCGATGCCATCCGCGTATTCCGCGAAAAGGCCGCGCGTTACGCGGCGGCACTCAAGCGGCCCTACAAGTTGCGCAAGCTCGTCATCAGCGGCGGCGGTGTCCCGATGCCGCGGATGCGCGCCATGTCTGCTGCGGCGGAGGCCGCACCGATGCCGCTCGAGGCCGGCGAATCCACGGTGCAGATGACCGTCGAGGGCGAGATCGAACTGATCGAAGGCAAATAAGGGCCCTGACGCGAGTCCATCGAAAAGTCGAATCCACGCTGAGCGATGACGCGTTAGGATGAATTCGTGGTCGTGATGTTCGGCGACGCGAAAAACAGGAGGCGCATATCGGAGATCTTCGCCAACCTTGAAAATCGCAACACATGACAGGCCCGCAAAGGGGCCTTTGCCCGACGGTGACCCCGAACGGCTGCGCCGCATGATGCCGACCGGCGGCGCGATACAAATCCACACCGGTCGTGCCACAAACACCCGCATCGCGACAAGCATGCGGGTGTTTGCCATTCGGGCGCAACAACATGGTGGCTGCATCGCCCTCCGCTATCATGGCGCGCTCCGCATCTGCCGCCATGAACGACTCCGCCCCATCCCGTCGCCGCGCCTTCCTCACCGGCGTGCGCCTGCTGCTGCCGATGCTGGTTGGCGTCGCACCGTTTGGGGCGATCTACGGCGTCGTGGCGCTGCAAAGCGGTATCGGCCCTTTGCAGGCCATGTTGATGTCGTCGGTGCTGTTTGCCGGCGCATCCCAATTCCTGCTCGCGCAAATGGTCGGCGCCGGCGCTCCGGGACTCGTCACCTTTGGCACCGTCGCGCTCATCAATGCCCGCCATGCGCTGTACAGCGCCTCGCTGGCGCCGCTGCTCGCTCCACTGCCCAGACGCTGGAAGCTGCTGCTGGCCTATCTGCTGACCGATGAAGCCTACGCCGCCGCCATCGGCACGCTGATGCAGCGTCCGCAGCCGGCCCACGCCCACTGGGTGCTGTTCGGCAGCGGCTTCGCGCTCTGGGCCGGCTGGCAGCTATCGACCGCCATCGGCATCGCGCTCGGCCAGCAATTGCCCAGCGGTCTTGAACTGGACTTCGCCCTGCCCCTGACCTTCATTGCCATCGTCGTGCCGATGATCGCCACACGCGCCCATGGCTTCGCCGCCGCCGTCGCAGGTGGCATGGCGCTGGCACTGCACGACCTGCCGTATCGCGCCGGCTTCGTCGTTGCCGCTGCCGCCGGGCTGGCCGTGGCGGTGCTTGCCGACCGGCGGGCGGCCGCCAAACCATGAGCGCGAGCACCCTTGGCTGGTTGATGGTCGCCTGCGGGGCAGCGACCTTCCTCATTCGTTACTCCTTCATCGCCGCCGAAGGACATTACGCGCCGCCGGCATGGTTTCGGCGCGCACTGGCATTCGTGCCGGTCGTGGCACTCACCGCACTGACCGTTCCCGAACTGCTCGTCGTCGATGGCAGCCTGCGCCTCGCCAACCCGAGGTCGCTGGCCGGACTGGTGGCCATCATCGTGGCGGCACGCTGGCGCAGCGTGCTGCTGACGATCGGAGTCGGCTACGCGACGCTGATGACCCTCAAATTCCTCCAGAACATTTAATCGGCATAAGGTACACTCGACGCATGAGCTGGTGGGCCACGATCGATGATCCGCGCATGGCGCAGTCCGACCCCGTGTCGCGCGGTGTCGTGGAGGCGGTTGACCGCGTGCGCCGGCGCATCGTCGAATCGGCGCTGCTGGCCTGCATGCTGGCTGCGCTCGTCGGCGGCATCGTGCAACTCGCACTGGGCTGGCGCGCCGACGGCGGATTGAACTGGCAATCGCCGGACCTCCTCGCAGCCTGTCTGACGCTGGCCGTCGGCGTGCTTTGCTGGGCGCTCCTGAATGCGACGCGCGCCGGGCGCACGCGAATGGCGATTACCGGGCTCATCGTCGTGTCGTTTGCCTTTGCCGCCACCTTTCCGATCGTCTTCCGCCTCGGCCTGCATGCACACAGCCTCAACGTGCTGTTGCCCATGATCGTGTTCGCGGCGCTGACACTGGGACCGACGGGCGCACGTCGCGTCACGCTGGCGGGCGTCGCGCTGGTCATCGCGGTCTACGTATTTGAAATCACCGGTGGTGTGGTACACACCGGTGACACCAGCGGCGCCATCGCCGACTCGCGGCTGGTGGCGCACATCGCGTTCATCGGGCTGTGCGGCTGGTTGAGCATCCGCTTCGCGGAGCTCTTCCGCGAAGCGCTGTACAAGCAATTGACCGTGGTCGCGGAACAGCGGCGCACCGTCGCTTCGCTGACCGCGACCCAGGAGACTTTGCAACGCAGCGAGCGTTTTCTGCGCCTGGCGGCGGACGCGATTCCCGGCACGGTGGCCTACTGGACCCGCGACATGGTGTGCACTTTCGCCAACCGCGGCTACGCACATTATCTGGGACTCGACCCGCAACAGATGGTGGGCAGGTCGATTGATGAGGTGCTGCCGCCCAAGTATGCGCAGATGGCGCGCGAGGCCGCCGGCCGTTCGATGGCCGGCGAGGCCGTGCAATACGAAATCACCGGCATCACGCCCGAGGGCAAGGCCTGGGTCGGGCGGATGCACTATCTGGTCGATGCCGACGGCGCGGACGTGCGCGGCTGCTTCGTCTTCGGTCGTGACATCACCGACGTGCGCGCCGCGCAGAAGGCGCTCGAAGAGGCGAACGACGCCCTGCGCGAGCGGACACGTCAGGCGGAGGCGGCCAACGAAGCCAAGAGCCGGTTCCTCGCCACCATGTCGCACGAGGTACGGACGCCGCTCAACGGCATACTCGGCGCTGCTCAATTGCTGCGCATGCCGGGCATCGACGACGACGAGCGGATCCAGTTTGCCGAAACCATACTCGGCTCGGGTCGCGCACTGCAATTGCTGCTCAACGACGTGCTGGACCTCGCCAAGATCGAGGCAGGCAAACTCGATCTGGCGCCCACGGCCTTTTCACCGGCGCAACTCCTGCACGACGTGACGACATTGTTTTCCGAGCCGGCACGGGCGAAATCCCTGTCGCTGACCGCACAGTGGCATGGCGCAGCCGATGCTTTGTATGTCGCGGACATGCTGCGCCTGAGACAGATGCTGGACAACCTGGTGAGCAATGCCATCAAGTTCACGGTGACCGGCAGCGTCGTCATCGATGCAGCGCTCCGCGAGGTCGAAACCGGACAACCGATGATCGAGTTTGCCGTCACCGATACCGGCATCGGCGTTTCCGAAACGGACTGCGAGCGCCTGTTTCAGCCTTTCTCGCAGATCGATGAGGGCCACACGCGACAACGTGGCGGCACCGGACTTGGCCTGGCGATCGTGCGACACCTCGCGGTGAAGATGGATGGCGAAATCGGCGTCGACACCGCGCCGGGAAAGGGCTCGCGGTTCTGGTTCCGCGTTCCCGTGCGCAGTGCGGACGGCACGGCAGGGGCCGTGGGCACGATGGCGATGGCTTCGGTCAGCGATGGCTCGGCACAGGTCCTGACGGCGGATGGCCGGGTGCCGCAGATGCTGGTGGTGGAGGACGAGCCCGCCAACCGTCGTGTCCTGGTGGCGATGCTGATGCAGGCCGGCTGCACGACGGTCGACGTCGCAGACGGCGTTGCCGCGCTTGCCGCGCTCGATGGCGGCGCCAGACCGGACGGCATCGTGCTGGACATGCGCATGCCGCGACTGGACGGATGTGGGCTGGCTCGGGAGATTCGCCGCCGCGAAACGGACACGGGCACGCGTCGCGTGCCGATCATCGCGGTGACCGCTCGCGCCTACGCAGCCGATCGCGAAGCCGCACTTGATGCTGGCGTCGATGAATTCCTCGTCAAACCCATCGACTACTTGAAGTTGCTGGCAACGCTGCACCGCCACGTGGGCGGCCGTTGAACACCTGCCGCTGCCGGGCGCAAACTACAGTGGTGGCGGTACGGCGCAAGGCAGGCTACTTCTCTCTGGCCGGTACCTGCACGTAGATTTCGCCGGGCTTCACCAGCCCCAGGTCGTAACGGGCCCGTTCTTCGACCGCCTCGTTGCCGCTCTTCAGATCGCGCACCTCGGCGTCAAGTGCCTCGTTGCGTGCCTCGTTGCCACGGTTCGCTTCGCGCTGCTCGGCCAGTTGGGCCTCGACTTCCCAGACGCGGAACCAGCCGCCCTTGCCGAACCACAACGGATATTGCAGCAGGGCGACGATGGCCAGCAGGATCAGGGTGATCCAGCGCATCGCGCCCCGCCGCCCGCTCAGCGCGGCCGCAGGTTGTAGAACGCCTCGCGGCCCGGATAGCTCGCCGTATCGCCGAGGTCTTCCTCGATGCGCAGCAACTGGTTGTACTTGGCGATGCGGTCGGAGCGGCTGAGCGAGCCCGTCTTGATCTGGCCGGCGTTCAGGCCGACGGCGATGTCGGCGATGGTCGAATCTTCGGTTTCGCCCGAGCGATGCGAAATGACATTGGTGTAGCCGGCGCGCTTGGCCATCTCCACGGCGGCAAAGGTCTCGGTCAACGAACCGATCTGGTTGATCTTGATCAGGATCGAATTGGCGATCCCCTGCGCGATGCCTTCGCGCAGGATCTTCGGATTGGTGACGAACAGGTCGTCGCCGACGATCTGCACGCTGCGGCCCAGCTTTTCAGTCAGCAGCTTCCAGCCCGGCCAGTCGCCTTCGGCCATGCCATCCTCGATGCTGACGATGGGATACTTTCCTGCCAGCGCCGCCAGGTAGTCGACCATGCCTTCCGACGACAGCTCGAGTTTCTCGGACGCCAACAGGTACTTGCCGTCCTTGTAGAACTCGGAGCTGGCGCAATCGAGCGCGAGCGCGACGTCCTGCCCGGGCACATAGCCGGCCGATTCGATCGCGCGAAGGATCAGCTCGATGGCTTCGTCGTTGCCCGCCACATTGGGCGCGAAGCCGCCTTCATCGCCGACGGTGGTCGGGTAGCCCTTCTTGTCGACAAGCTTTTTCAGGTGATGGAAGATCTCGGCGCCGCAGCGCAGGGCATCGCGGAAGCTGCCGGCGCCCACGGGCAGGATCATGAATTCCTGGATGTCGAGGTTGTTGTTGGCATGCGCGCCGCCGTTGATGACATTCATCATCGGCACCGGCAGCTGCATCGGACCGCTGCCGCCGAAGTAGCGGTACAGCGGCAGCCCGGCCTCTTCGGCCGCGGCCTTGGCGACGGCCATCGATACCGCCAGCGTGGCGTTGGCACCCAGTCGCGACTTGTTGTCGGTCCCGTCGAGTTCAATCAGCGTGCGATCGATGAAGGCCTGCTCCTCGGCATCGAGCCCGATGATGGCTTCGGAAATTTCGGTATTGACGTTCTCGACGGCGCGCAGCACGCCCTTGCCGAGGAAGCGTCCGGCATCGCCGTCACGCAGCTCGATGGCTTCGCGCGAGCCGGTGGACGCGCCGGAGGGCACGGCCGCCCGGCCCATGACGCCGGACTCGAGCAGAACGTCGGCTTCGACAGTGGGATTGCCGCGGGAATCGAGAATCTCGCGGGCGACGACATCGACGATGGCACTCATGATGGACCTTTCAGTGAACTCAGAATCCGTCGGAAAAACCGCGGCGCTTGACCACGGCATCTAACTCCAGCAATGTTTCAAGCAAGGACGCAGCCTGACCCAGCGGCCACGCATTGGGGCCGTCGGACAGGGCCCTAGCGGGATCGGGATGCGTCTCCATGAAAACGCCACCAACGCCCACGGCGACCGCCGCACGTGCCAGCACCGGCACGAATTCGCGCTGGCCGCCGCTCGAGGTACCCTGCCCGCCGGGCAGTTGCACCGAGTGCGTGGCATCGAAAACCACCGGGCAGCCGGTCTCGCGCATGATCGCCAGGCTGCGCATGTCGGAGACGAGGTTGTTGTAGCCGAAGGATGCCCCGCGCTCGCACACCATGATCGTGTCGGCACCGCCGTTGGCGGACTTGGCCTTGGCGACCACCTGCTTCATGTCGCCCGGTGCAAGGAACTGGCCCTTCTTGATGTTGACCGGCTTGCCCGACGCGGCGCAAGCCTGGATGAAATCGGTTTGCCGGCACAGAAAGGCCGGCGTTTGCAGGACATCGACCACGGCCGCGACTGCCGCGATCTCGTCTTCGGCATGCACGTCGGTCAGCACCGGCACGCCGATCTGCCGGCGCACCTCGGACAGGATGCGCAAGCCTTCGTCGATGCCCAGCCCGCGGAAGGAGCCGGCGGAACTGCGATTGGCCTTGTCGTAGGAGGCCTTGAAGATGTAAGGCATGCCCAGCCGCTGCGCAGTCTCCTTCATGCGCCCGGCGATATCGACGCACAGCGCCTCCGACTCGGCGACGCAGGGGCCGGCGATGACGAACAGCGGCCGGTCGAGGCCGACCTCGAACCCGCACAGATTCATGCCGTGGCCCTGGATTTTTCGACCGCCTTGCTTGCCTGCTGGCGCACCAGCGCGGCCTTGACGAAGTCGACGAACAGCGGGTGCGCATTGCGCGGATTCGACGTGAACTCGGGGTGGAACTGCACGCCGACGAACCAGGGGTGCGTATCGGCCGGCAATTCCATCATCTCGGGCAGATTCTCGTTCGGCGTGCGGGCGCTGATGACCATGCCGGCGGTCTCGAGGCGCGGCACGTAGGCAGTATTGACTTCATAGCGGTGGCGGTGCCGTTCGTTGACCGTGTCGCCGTAGATGGCATGGGCGCGCGTGCCGGCCTTCACGGGACACTTTTGCGCCCCCAGCCGCATCGTGCCGCCGAGGTCGGATTCGGCATCGCGCCGTTCGATGCGGCCTTCGCGGTCGAGCCACTCGGTAATCAGGGCGACCACCGGATGCGGCGTGTCGGGATCGAATTCCGTGCTGTTGGCGCCTTCGAGCCCGGCGACATGGCGGGCGAACTCGATGGTGGCCAGCTGCATGCCCAAGCAGATACCCAGATACGGAATGCCGTTCTCGCGTGCATGGCGGATCGCGGCGATCTTGCCTTCGGTACCGCGCTTGCCGAAGCCGCCGGGAACGAGGATGGCATCGACCCTGGCCAGCGACGCGCAACCCTCGCGCTCCAGCTCTTCGGAATCGACGTACTGGATGTCGATGGTGCACGACGTGTGCATGCCGGCATGGATCAGGGCTTCGGTGAGCGACTTGTACGACTCGGTCAGATCGACGTACTTGCCGACGAACGCGACGCTGACCGAATGCTCGGGGCGCTCGAGCGCATCGACGAGCTTCTTCCAGATCGACAGGTTGGCGGCGCGGGCGAGGATGCCCAGCTTGTGGCAGACGATCTCGTCGATCATCTGGTTGTGCAGCATGGCCGGAATCTTGTAGATGCTGTCGGCGTCGAGCGCGGAAATCACGGCTTCCGGCTGCACGTTGGTGAACAGCGCGATCTTGCGCTTCTCTTCCGCAGGAATCTCGCGGTCGGCGCGGCACAGCAGGATGTCCGGCTGGATGCCGATTTCGCGCAGCTCCTTGACCGAATGCTGCGTCGGTTTGGTCTTCAGCTCGCCCGCAGTCGGGATGTAGGGCAGCAGCGTCAGATGGATGTAGCACGCATTGCTCTTGCCCTCTTCGATGCCCATCTGGCGGATCGCCTCGAGGAAGGGTAGCGACTCGATGTCGCCGACCGTGCCGCCGACCTCGACGATCGCCACGTCCGCCCCCTGCGCCCCCTCGCGGATCTTCAGCTTGATTTCGTCGGTGATGTGCGGGATCACCTGCACCGTCTTGCCGAGGTATTCGCCGCGCCGCTCCTTGCGGATCACCGCGTCATACACCTGGCCGGTCGTGAAGTTGTTGCGCTTGCCCATGCGCGCGCTGGTGAAGCGCTCGTAGTGGCCCAGGTCGAGGTCGGTCTCGGCGCCATCGTCGGTGACGAACACCTCGCCGTGCTGGAACGGCGACATCGTGCCGGGGTCGACGTTGATGTACGGATCGAGCTTGAGGTGGGTGACCTTGATGCCGCGCGATTCGAGGATGGCGCCGAGGCTGGCAGCGGCAATCCCCTTGCCCAGGCTGGAAACAACGCCGCCGGTGACGAAAACGTACTTGGCCATGACAGGAGCCGACCGGCGTTGGCCGGTGGCAGCAGCGGGAAAGCCGAATGATAGCGAAAAATCTCCGTCGCTCTTTACGGCCTTGATCGTCCGGGGGAAATTCGCTCAGTGCTTCTTGGCGGCCGCCATCCGTGACGACAACCGATCCACCAACAGCGCAAGGTTGCCCAGCGAATGCAGGTGCAGGTAGATCATCTGCAGGGCACCGCTGGTGAACAGCTCGGACTGCACGGCGGCATCGGCCCCGCGCAACTTCTCTTCGTCCACCATGCGCAAGCCGCCCAGGCGCAACTCGGTGCCGTCATTGAGCTTGACCACCGACTCGGCATCGCGCATCAGTCCCAGCTCGTCGATGCGCTGGCAGAGCTTTTCGGTGAGCGGCACCGCGCCCTGGAACTCCTCGACGAAGCGGATCGCATGCTGCAAGGCCGCGCCCGGGGCGCCATTGACGAACAGCGGCTCGCCTTCGGTGGTGTTCAGGCAATGCGCCTCTTCGTCGATGCAGACCACCAGGTCATCCTGCTCGCCGCGACCGGCGACGAAAGGATAGCGGCGCGCGTAGGCCGGGATGTAGCGTGCATCCCAGCGGCCGTCGCGGCCGACGAAAAGGTTCTCGTGCTCGCGCAGACCGAGCATCGCCAGCGGCACGATGCTGCCCGAGGGCATCTTGGCGAACATGATCGGATAGTGACGCGAGCATTCGTTGAACTCGCCGGCAAGGACCGGCAGCGAATTGACGCCTGCGGCGAAGCCGTACTTGACGATGGGGCGAATGCGCAGGGCGGCGTGGGTCTGGCCGTTGAGCGCCACGACCCGCTTGTAGAGGAGAACGTCGGACATGATGGGAGAGGCTGTTGGATTGACCCATGCATGTTACGCCCCGCCGCCAAACTACAGTCGTGGCGGCACGGCGGCAGACCGGGGACGCCCGACCCCGCCGCGTATAATCGGCGATCAGCCAACGCCTGCAAACGCCATCATGGAAGCCGAACGCATCAACGCCATCGACAACCGCATCGCCGAACTGGGAAACCGCGGCGAACAACTGCGGAGGTATCTTTGACTTCGATTCCAAGGCGGAAAAGCTCGCCGAACTGAATCGCCAGCTTGAAGACCCGGGGATCTGGAACGACGCCGAACGCGCACAGAGCCTGGGCAAGGAAAAGAAGTCCCTCGAGGCCGTCGTCCTCACGCTCGACGGCGTCGGCCAGCATCTGTCCGACGCGCGCGAGCTGTTCGACATGGCCCGCGGCGAGAACGACGACGACACGCTGCTCGCGGTCGAGACCGATCTGGCCGGCGTCGAGGCGCAGGTGGCAGACCTCGAGTTCCGCCGCATGTTCGCCAATCCGGCCGATCCGAACAACTGCTTCATCGACATCCAGGCCGGCGCCGGCGGGACCGAGGCCTGCGATTGGGCCGCCATGCTGCTGCGGCAATATCTCAAATACTGCGAGCGCAAAGGCTTCAAGGCCGAGGTGCTCGAACAGACGGACGGCGATGTCGCCGGCATCCGCAGCGCGTCGTTGAAGGTCGAAGGCGATTACGCCTACGGCTTCCTGCGCACCGAAACCGGCGTGCACCGGCTGGTGCGCAAATCGCCGTTCGATTCCTCCGGCGGCCGCCATACCTCGTTCGCCAGCCTCTACGTCTATCCGGAAATCGACGACTCGATCGAGGTCGAGATCAACCCGGCCGACCTGCGCGTCGATACCTTTCGCGCATCCGGCGCCGGCGGGCAGCACATCAACAAGACCGATTCGGCGATCCGCATCACGCATGCGCCGTCCGGGATCGTCGTGCAGTGCCAGAACGACCGCTCGCAGCACCGCAATCGCGCCGAGGCCATGGCGATGCTCAAGTCGCGTCTCTACGAACTGGAGCTGCGCAAGCGCCGAGAGGCCGCCGACAAGCTCGAAGCCGGCAAAACCGACGTCGGCTGGGGTCACCAGATCCGCAGCTATGTGCTCGATCAATCGCGCATCAAGGACCTGCGCACCAACATCGAGATCTCCAACACGCAAAAGGTGCTTGACGGCGACCTCGATACCTTCATCGAAGCCAGCCTGAAGCAGGGTGTCTGATACGCACGCCATGCCCTTGACCCCACCCGCGCCAACGAAGATCGCCGTCGTCACCGGTGCCTCGCGCGGGCTGGGGCACGCCATCGCTCGCTGTCTGCTCGATCGGGGCTGGACCGTCGCGGGACTGGCGCGCGGCCCGATGCCCACCCTGGCCGGCGAGCGCTTCATCGAATGCTGTGCGGACCTCGCCGATGCCGGGGCCGCGGTGCGCGCACTGGAAAGCGTGCTGACGCCCGAACGCCTCGCCCGGGCCGGCGACCTCTGGCTGATCAACAATGCCGGCGTGGTAACGCCGATCGGGCCCAGCGGCCACCTGGACGCCGCCGCCATCGCCACCGCCGTGGCGCTCAACCTCGCGGCGCCGATGGCGCTGACCAACGCCTTTCTGGGTCTGACCGAAGCGACGCCGGCTGCGCGGCGCATCGCCAACATCTCCTCCGGCGCCGCGCACACGCCCTACCGCGGCTGGAGCACGTATTGCGCCACCAAAGCGGGGCTCGACCACTTCACCCGCTGCGTGGCGCTGGAGCAGGCCGCCGCGCCCAACCCGGCGCGCATCGCGGCAATCGCGCCCGGTGTGGTGGATACCGACATGCAGAAGCAATTGCGAAGCGTCGGCGACGAGGCGTTTCCGAATCGCGCCAAGTTCGTGGAAATGCACGCCGCTGGCCAACTCGCCAGTGCCGACGCCACTGCCGCCGCACTGGTGGCCTATTTCGACTCGCCGGATTTTGGCGATCCGCCGGTCGTCGACCTGCGGACGCTCCGAGCCACGCCCCGACCATCATTGACCGACGGATCATCGCCATGACCGAACCGACCACCACCCCTGTCCCGCCGCCCGTCGACGAGAACCGCCTGATCGCCGAACGGCGCGAGAAGCTTGCGCAATGGCGTAGCGGCGGGGGCGCCTTTCCCAACGATTTCTCGCGCGAAAACCTCGCCGGACGGCTTGACGAGCTCTACGGCGAACGCACGGCCGAAGCCCTCGAGGCCACACCGATTGCCGTCAAGATCGCCGGTCGGCTGATGCTCAAGCGCGTCATGGGCAAGGCGAGTTTCGGCACGCTGCAGGACATGTCCGGGCGCATCCAGATATTCGTCACCACCGACACCGTCGGCGAGGACGCGCACAAGGCCTTCAAGGGCTGGGACCTGGGCGACATCCTCGGCGTCACCGGCGCGCTGTTCCGCACCAAGACGGGCGAGCTCACCGTGCGTGCCGACAGCGTGCGCCTGCTGGCCAAGGCGCTGCGGCCGCTGCCGGAGAAGTTCCACGGCCTGTCCGATGTCGAACAGAAATACCGCGCGCGCTACCTCGACCTCATCACCAACGAGTCCTCGCGTCTGACCTTCGTTGCGCGCAGCCGCATGGTGCAGGCGATCCGCAACCACATGACGCACCACGGCTTCCTCGAAGTCGAGACGCCGATGATGCATCCGATCCCCGGCGGCGCATCGGCGCGCCCCTTCAAGACGCACCACAACGCGCTGGACATGGAACTGTTCCTGCGCATCGCGCCCGAGCTCTATCTGAAGCGCCTCGTCGTCGGCGGCTTCGAGAAGGTCTTCGAGATCAACCGCAATTTCCGCAATGAAGGCCTGAGCCCGCGCCACAACCCCGAATTCACGATGATGGAGTTCTACGAGGCGTACTCGGACTACCGCAAGCTGATGGACTTCACCGAGGGCCTGTTGCGTCACTCGGCACGCGAGGCGCTCGGCACGGAGGTCTTCCAGTATCAGGGCCGCGAACTCGACCTTTCCCGGCCATTCGCCCGCCTGACCATCGTCGAGGCCATTCATGCCCATCATCCGGGCTATACGTTCGAGCAATTGAACGATCTCGTCTGGCTGCGCGAAAAGCTCGCCGCGCTCGAATTCGATGTCAGGCCGCACATGGGCCTGGGTACGCTGCAATTGGCCTTGTTCGAGGAGACGACGGAAGCCGAACTGTGGGAGCCGACCTTCATCATCGACTACCCGGCCGAAGTCTCTCCGCTGGCCCGTCGCAACGACGCCAACCCTGACATCACCGAGCGCTTCGAGCTGTTCATCGTCGGTCGCGAGATCGCCAACGGTTTCTCCGAGCTGAACGACCCCGAGGACCAGGCCGCGCGTTTCCTCGACCAGGCCAGGGCCAAGGAAGCCGGCGACGAGGAGGCGATGTACTACGACGCCGACTACATCCGCGCGCTTGAATACGGTATGCCGCCGGCCGGCGGCTGCGGCATCGGCATCGACCGGCTGGTGATGCTGCTGACCGATTCGCCGTCGATCCGCGACGTCATCCTCTTCCCGCAGATGCGACCGGAGTAGGCGACGATCGAATCGGCCGACGCGCGCTTCGACGCCGACGGCGCACTGCGCTCGGCGCGGTTCGGCGACATCTACCACCCCCGCCTCGGCGCGCTGGCGCAGGCGCGACACGTCTTCCTTGCCGGCAACGACCTGCCGGATCGCTGGCGGGCACGCCGTGACGATGCGTTCGTCATCATCGAGACCGGCTTCGGCCTCGGCGTCAACTTCCTCGTCACCGCACACGCTTGGCGGGCCGCCGGCGCCCGCGGCCGCCTGCACTACATCGCCACCGAACTGCATCCTCCCGGGCAAGCCGAACTCGCCGAACTGCTCGCCGGCATCATCGACGATCCCGCGCTGGAACCGTTGATCGCGCGGCTCGTGGCGCTGTGGCCGCCGCCGCTTGGCGGCTTTCACCGGCTCGAGATCGCGGACGACATCGCGCTGACACTGCTGTTCGGCGATGCCGAAGAGACACTGCGCGTCGCGGATTCAGGCGTCGGCGCGGATGCCGTGTTCCTTGACGGCTTCGCGCCGCAATCCAATCCGGCGATGTGGAGCGAAGGACTGCTCGCCGCCGTTACCCGCCATTGCCGACCGCAATCCACGCTGGCAACCTGGTGCGTGGCCGGCGACATCCGCCGCCGGCTTGCTGCGCTGGGCTGGGAGGTCCTGCGCGCGCCCGGCTTCGCTGCCAAGCGCCAGATGCTTCGTGGAACACTCGCCAACGCCCGCCCGAGCCGCCCGGGCCGCGCCGCGACGCGAAGCGCCGTCCCGCCACCACTGTGTTTTGGCGGGCCGCGCGAAGCCATCGTCATCGGCGCCGGCATCGCCGGCTGCGCGGTCGCCGCGCGGTTGGCCGCCCGCGGTTGGACCGTCACGATCATCGACGCACACGATGCACCGGCCGGCGGCGCATCGGGCAATCACGCCGGCATCCTGCTGCCGCGCCTGGCCCGCGACGACGCCCTCGCCGCGCGACTGTCGCGCGCCGCCTTCCTGCATGCGGTGCGCCTGCTCGACGACCTCGGCCCGACCGCGTGGCTGCCGTGCGGCGTGTTGCAGCTGGCAGCAAACGAAGAGGATGCCGCGTACCAGCGCGACTGCATCGCCCGCGGGCAATTCCCCGCTGCCTTCGCGCAATGGCTCGACGCCCCGGCGGCGCACGTCCGCCTGGGCCGGGGATTCGCTTCGCCGCGCGATGGCGGCTGGTGGTTTCCGGCCGGCGGGCGCGTTGCGCCGGCGCTGGCGTGCCATGCGCTGCTGACCCGTGACGACGGGCGGATCACTCGCCGGTTCGGTCATTCGGTGCGCGCCATCGAACGCGATGCCAGCGGATGCTGGGTGGTGATCGGCGATGATGGGGCGGGCGGTGCGCGCGGCGAACCCGCCCGTGCCCCGCAACTGGTGCTGGCCTGTGCCGAACGCATACCGGCATTGCTGTCGCCATTGCTCACCGCGCATTTGCCGCTCGACCGCGTGCGCGGTCAGACGACCACTTTCGATGCCGACGCGTGTCCGCCGCTCGACGGGCTCGAGATTGCGGTCTGCGGCGAAGGCTACGTCACGCCAGCACGCGAAGGCCGCATCTGCATCGGTGCGAGCTTTCATCGCGGCGACGGCGATCTCGTCGAACGACTCGCCGATCATCGCGCCAATCTCGCGCGCATCGAACGCCTGTTGCCCGGCAGCGTCGATGGCCTCGCCCCGGAATCATGCGCCGGACGTGTCGGCGTGCGCGCCACGACACCCGACCGCTTGCCCTATGCCGGGCCGCTCCCCGACGTGGCGGTGCCGGTGCGCGGCGATCCGGGTCTGCCGGGCATGCCCC
>JBGARB010000096.1:0-8786 GCA_044230495.1 Rhodocyclaceae bacterium | reverse complement strand
CACCGGCAAACCCTACGCGCTGTACGCCGCGGCGGCCTGCGACTTCACGGTCGAAAGCAGCCCGGCGACGGCGGCCACCGTCGCCGCCAACGCCCTGCTGCCGCCCGAGCGCCTGTGGGCTACCGGATTGCCGCAAACCGATGCGCTGATGCGCCGCCTCGCCGGCGGCCCGCTGCCGCCACCTGCGCAAGCCACCGTGCTGTTTGCCCCGACCTTCACGCCGGGCCTGTCCGCCGCCGAGCTGATCGGCGACGACCCGGTGCGCGCGCTGCGCGGCGACGATGCCTCGGTGCGCGTGCTGCTCACCGCGCATCCGAATCTCAACGGCCAGGCGCCGGCGCTCATCGCCGGCTGGCGGGCGAGCGCCGCGGCGGCCGACAACGTCGCCTTCGTCGACTCGCAGGCGGAAGACATCGCGCTGCGCCTGCCCGAGGTCGGCGTGCTGGTCACCGACATCTCGAGCATCGCGCTGCTGTTCCTGCCGCTGGCGCGGCCCATCGTGCAGTTGTTCGATGTCGAGCGCGCCGGCGCGACATCGGCGTACTGCGCGGCGCTCGACGACGTTTCACCGCTGGCGAGCCACCGCGTGAGCACGGCATCCGCACTCGCCGCCGCCGTGCGCCATGCGCTCGACCATGGCGACGCGCCGGCGCGGGTCGCCGCCCGCGCCGCCCATTGCGACCGGCTGTTCGGCACGCTCACCGACGGCCGCGGCGGCGAGCGCCTCGCCGAGCGCCTCGTCGCGCTGCGCGGCTGAAACTACAGTGGTGGCGGCACGGCGCTTCGTCTGGCGCCGCGCCGCGCATGGCGCTAATCTGCGCGCCATCGCATTCCGCCGGAGCCTTCATGTCCGCCATTCGCCGCGCCCTCGCGCTTGCATCGATTGCCGCGCTGCTCGCGCCGCCCGCGTTCGGCGTCGAGGTGCCGCCGGGCACGAAGCTGCATGCGACGCAGCACATCGTGATCGGCAACGGCGCCGAGCCGGCCACGCTGGACCCGGGCAAGATCGAAGGCCGGCCGGAGTCGAACCTCACCGTCGAGCTGTTCGAAGGATTGGTCACCCAGGACCGCGACGGCAAGGTGGCGCCGGGCGTCGCCGAGAAATGGGAGAGTCGCGACAACGGCAAGGTGTGGGTGTTCACGCTGCGCAAGGACGCCAAATGGTCGGACGGCTCGCCGGTCACCGCGGCCGATTTCGAATACGCCTTCCAGCGCATGGTCGATCCGAAGACCGCGTCCCAGTATGCGTGGTTCCTCGGCAAGGCCAGCAACGTGCTGAACGCCACGGCGATCACCGAGGGCAAGCAGCCGCCCTCGGCGCTGGGCGTCAAGGCGATCAACCCGACCACGCTGCAAATGACGCTGGAGAAGCCCGTCGCCTACCTGGTGTCGACGCTGGTACATGGCAGCCTGATGCCGGTGCCGCGCAAGGTCATCGAGAAGTTCGGCGACAAATGGACCGACCCGGCGAACATCATCGGCAATGGCCCGTTCAAGCTCGTCGAGCGCGTGGTGAACGAACGCATGGTGCTGGAGAAGAACCCGCACTACTGGAACAAGAGCAAGGTCGTGATCGAAAAGGTGACCTACCTGCCGATCAACAACCAGTCGGCCGAATACCAGCGCTACCGTGCCAACGCCATCGACCTGACCACCGACGGCGGCGTGCCGGCCGAGCAGGTCAAGCAGATCCGCCAGGAAATTCCGGACGAGATCAAGCTCTGGCCGCAGCTTGCCACCTACTTCTTCTTCTACAACTTCCGCGATCCGATCTTCCAGGACTTGCGCGTGCGCCGTGCGCTGAGCCTGGCCATCGACCGCGACGTGATCGTCAAGAACATCCTCAATACCGGCGAGACGCCGGCCTTCGGCATGACGCCCGACATCGCCGACGGCTTCGCGCCAATCGTGCACGACTGGCAGGCGCTGTCGCTCTCGGCGCGTCAGGCCGAGGCCAAACGACTGCTGCAGGAGGCCGGCTACGGCCCGGGCAAGCCGCTGAAGTTCCAGTTGCTCTACAACACCAACGAGCAGCACAAGAAGATCGCGCTGGTGATGGCGGCGATGTGGAAGCGCGTCGGCCACGTGGAGGTGGAACTGGTGAACCAGGAATGGAAGACCTTTCTCGATACGCGCAACCGCGGCGAATTCCAGGTCGTGCGCGGCGCCTGGATCGCCGACTACAACGAGGCTTCGACGATGATCGACCTCTTCCACAGCAAGCACGGCAACAACGACGGCAAATACGCCAACCCGAAGTTCGACGAACTGATCGACAAGGCCAAGGTCACGCTCGACTTCGAGGCCCGCAAGAAGCTCTACCAGGATGCCGAACGCATCCTCGGGCAAGATTTCCCGGCCGTGTTCACGCACTACTATTCCTGTCGCCGCCTCATCAAGCCCTGGGTGCAGGGCTACGGCAAGAACCCGCAGGGCCGCATCCAGGCGCGTGATCTGTATCTGCTGGCCCACTGATCGCGCCATGCTGAAGTTCATCCTCCGCCGCATCTTCTTCGAGGCCCTGCCGACGCTGCTGGTGCTGGTGACGCTGACCTTCTTCCTGATCCGCCTGGCGCCCGGCGGACCGTTCTCGTCGGAGCTGAACGTGCCGCCCGAAGTCAAGGCGGCGATCGAAGCCAAATACCGCCTCGACCAGCCGCTGTTCGCGCAGTACCTCGGCTATCTGGCCGATCTGGCGCGCGGCGACCTCGGGCCGTCGATGAAGTACAAGGACTTCACCGTCAACGAGCTGGTGGCCCAGGCCGTGCCGGTGTCCTTCCGCCTCGGCATCGTCGCCTTCATCGTCGCCGTCGTGCTCGGCATCGCCGCCGGCGTCACCGCCGCGCTGAAGCAGAACACCTGGATCGACTACACCGTGATGGGCGTGGCGATGATCGGCGTCGTGCTGCCCAATTTCGTCCTCGCGCCGCTGCTCGCGCTGGTCTTCGCCATCGGCCTGCACTGGCTGCCGGCCGGCGGCTGGGAGGGCGGCCAACCGATCTTCATGGTGCTGCCGGTGGCCGTGCTGTGCAAGCACTACATCTCGGTGATCGCGCGCATCACGCGCGGCAGCATGATCGAAGTGCTCTCCAGTCCCTTCATCCGCACCGCCCGCGCCAAGGGCCTGCCGATGGGCTACATCCTGCGTCGCCACGCGCTCAAGCCGGCGCTGCTGCCGGTGGTCAGCTATCTGGGGCCGGCCTTCGTCGGCGTCATCACCGGCTCGGTCGTCGTCGAGACCTTCTTCGGCATCCCCGGCATCGGCCAGCTCTTCATCAACGGCGCGCTGAACCGCGACTACGCCATGGTGCTCGGCCTGACGATCCTCATCGGCACGCTGATGATCGCCTTCAACGCCGTGGTCGACATCGTCTATGGCTTCATCGACCCGCGGTTGAGGCTGAAGTGAGCGATCTCGTCACCCTGCCCCCGTTGCCCGGCCTCGCCGACGACACGGTCGCCGCCATCGCCGGCCGCAGCCTGTGGGCCGACGCGCGCCGCCGCTTCCTGCGCAACCGCGCCGCGCTGGTCAGCCTCGCCGTGCTCACCGTGATCGTCGCGCTGTGCCTGGCCGGTCCGCTGCTGTCGCCCTACACCTTCGACGATCCGGATTTCAACGCCATGCACCAATCGCCGGACGCGTCGCTGAACCACTGGTTCGGCACCGACAACCTCGGCCGCGACCTCTTCGTGCGCACCTTGCTCGGCGGCCGCATCTCGCTGCTGGTGGGCGCGCTCGGCGCCTTCGTGGCAGTGGTGATCGGCACGCTCTACGGCGCCACGGCGGGCTTCGTCGGCGGCAAGACCGACAGCGTGATGATGCGCGTGCTCGAGATCCTCGCCAGCTTTCCGGTGATGTTCCTCGTCATCCTGCTGATGACCTTCTTCGGCCGCGAAATCTGGCTGATCTTCATCGCCATCGGCGCCGTCTCGTGGCTGGACATGGCGCGCATCGTGCGCGGCCAGACGCTCTCGCTCAAGCGCAAGGAGTTCGTTGAGGCGGCGCACGTCGCCGGCGTGTCGACGGCGCGCATCATCCTGCGCCACATCGTGCCCAACGTGCTCGGCCTCGTCGTCGTCTATGCCACGCTGCTGGTGCCGTCGATGATCCTCTTCGAGAGCTTCCTGTCGTATCTGGGCCTGGGCGTGCAGGAGCCGATGACCTCGTGGGGCGCGCTGCTCGAACAAGGCGCCAAGTCGATCGAAGTGGCGGTGTGGGAACTGCTCTTCCCCGCCGGCTTCCTCGTCACCACGCTGTTCTGCTTCAACTACGTCGGCGACGGGCTGCGCGACGCGCTCGACCCGCGGGATCGCTGATGGCCGCGCCGACGCTGCTCGAGGTGGATCGCCTGAACGTGCGCTTCGCGACGCCCGAAGGCGAGGTCGCCGCCGTCACCGATCTGTCGTTCACGCTCGCTGCCGGCCGCGCCCTGGGCATCGTCGGCGAATCCGGTTCGGGCAAGAGCCAGACGGCGTTCGCGCTGATGCGGCTGCTGGCGAAGAACGGCCGCGCCGACGGCGTCGTGCGCTTCCAGGGCGTCGATCTGCTGACGCTCTCCGAAGCCGACATGAATGCGCGGCGCGGCGCGCAGATGGCGATGATCTACCAGGACCCGATGACCTCGCTGAACCCCTACCTCACGGTCGGCGACCAGCTCACCGAAGTGCTGCGCTTCCACAAGGGCATGAGCCAGGCGGCGGCGGTGGCCGAGTCGGTGCGCCTGCTCGATGCGGTCAAGATCGCCGACGGCGCGCGGCGCATGGGCATGTACCCGCACGAATTCTCCGGCGGCATGCGCCAGCGCGTGGTCATCGCGATGGCGCTGCTGTGCCGGCCCAAGCTGCTCATCGCCGACGAACCGACCACCGCGCTCGATGTCACCGTGCAGGCGCAGATCCTGCGTCTGCTGGCCGAGCTGCGCCGCGATTTCGATACCGCCATCGTCATCATCACGCACGACCTCGGCGTCGTCGCCGGCGTCTGCGACGACGTGCTGGTGATGTACGGCGGCCGCGTCATGGAATACGCCGACACCGCGGCGCTCTTCGCCGCGCCCTCGCACCCCTACACGCGCGGGCTGCTCGCCGCCGTGCCGCGCATCGACGCCACCCATGCCGCACAGCGCCTCGCCACCATTCCCGGCAATCCGCCGAACCTGCTCGCGCTGCCGGCCGGCTGTCCCTTCGTGCCGCGCTGCACGCACCGCATCGCCGCCTGCCTGGCGCCGGCGCCGCTGGTCACGCAGGACGGCCGCCAGCGCGCCTGTCATCGCACGCCCGAGGAACTGGGGTCGCTGCAATGACGACCCTGCTGGAAGTCGATCGGCTACAGGTGCATTTCAACGTCGGCCGCGACGGCCCGTGGCCGTGGTCGCCGCCGCGCCTGCTGCGTGCCGTCGATGGCGTGAGCTTCACGCTCGGCGCCGGCGAAACGCTGGGCATCGTCGGCGAATCGGGCTGCGGCAAAAGCTCGCTGGCTCGTGCGCTGATCGGCCTCAACCCGATCAGCGGCGGCAGCGCCCGCTTCGAAGGCACCGACCTCGGCAGCTTGTCGGCGGCAAACTGGCGCGGGCTGCGCGCGCGCATGCAGATGATCTTCCAGGATCCGCTCTCGTCGCTCGATCCGCGCATGACCATCGGCGACATCATCGCCGAGCCGCTGGTGGCACTGAAGCCCGGCATCGCGGCCGCCGACGTGAAGGCCGAGACCGAACGCGTGATGGCGCGCGTCGGCCTCGCGGCCAATGTCATCAACCGCTATCCGCACGAATTTTCCGGCGGGCAATGCCAGCGCGTCGGCATCGCCCGCGCGCTGATCGTGCAGCCGCGGCTCATCATCTGCGACGAGCCGGTGTCGGCGCTCGATGTCTCCATCCAGGCGCAGGTCATCAACCTGCTGGTCGACCTGCAACGCAGCGAAGGCCTGGCGCTGATCTTCATCGCCCACGACCTCGCCGTCGTGCGCCACATCGCCGACCGCGTGATGGTGATGTACCTTGGCCGGGCGATGGAAGAAGCGCCGTCCGATGCGCTGTTCGAGCAGCCGCGCCACCCCTACACGCAGGCGCTGCTGTCCGCCGTGCCGATTCCCGATCCGGTGCGCGAACGCGGCAAGGCCATCCAGATTCTCGAAGGCGACCTGCCCAGCCCCGTTTCGCCGCCCTCCGGCTGCGTCTTCCGCACGCGTTGCCCGCGCGCCGATGCAGCGTGCGCGACGACCGTGCCGACGCTCGCGCCGGCGGGCGCCAGCCACCGCGCCGCCTGCCTGCGGCTCGCGTAGCCCGCTTTATCCGCGTTTCGGGTCGCCCGCGAAGCGTCGGCCCTCGCCGTCGTCCGTGACCCGCGGCGCCGCCGTCTCGCGCGGCGCGGCGGACGCACGGTCGAAGACCACCCGCGTGCCGGCCAGCTTGTCGTGCCAGCCTTGCTTGCGGGCATCGAACGCCACCCAGACAAAGCCCAGGAAGAACGGGATCATCGACACGTAGTAGCCCAGGTAGCGGATGATCCACTGCCGCGTCGTCGGCTTGCCCAGCGTCGCCGCATCGACAATGCGCATGCCCAGCGCCATCTTGCCCGGCGTCGCCTGCCGCGCCTGCCAGAAGAGGATGGCGGCCACCGCCGGCAACAGCCATTCGAGCAACTGGCCGAAGAGGCTGCTCTGGTCCGCTTCGAAAAAATGATCCCAGCCGAACAGCATGCCCAACAGCGGCACGAGGATCGCCATCGCCAGAATCGAATCGATGATCGACGCGGCAACGCGGACCCAGAATCCGGCACTGGCGGGGGTGGCGTTGTTCATCGTCGACTCCTGCAAGGATGTGCGGCCATCATAGTCGCGCACGCCAGCGGTCGCCACCGCGGCGCAAAACACAGTCGTGGCAGGACGGCGGTTGCACGATGAAGACGCAGCGCCCCGAACCTCGGGTGGCCGGCGCAACGAGGTAGAAGAAGGAGCCGCCGGAGGCGGCGGGTGACACGAGTGAAGCCGGCCTCCCGATGGTCGCGGGGCGCGGCAAGCGCGGCTTCGGGGCGCGGCAAGCGCGGCTTCGGAGCGCGGGCCATGCGCGGCTTCGCCGTGCGGCGCCGATACAATCCCCGCCTCGCCCTTCCCCGCGCCGCACGATGACCGCCGACACCAGCTACGAAGACATCCCCTACGAGAACTACGCGTTTCCCGGCACACACCCGAACCGCCTGGCCGGGTTGCTGCGCCTGCATGGCGGCACGGCAGCGGCGCCGGCCACCGCGCGCGTCCTCGAGCTGGGCTGCGCGGCAGGCGCCAACCTGCTGCCGATGGGCGTCGAGCTGCCGCGCGCGCGCTTGGTCGGCGTCGACCTCTCGGCGGGGCAGGTGGCGGCCGGCGAGGCGCTGCGCCGGCAGGCCGGCATCGACAATGTCGAGTTGCGCTGCGCCAACGTCATGGACATCGACGGGGACTGGGGGCGCTTCGACTACATCCTCATGCACGGCTTGTATTCGTATGTGCCGCCGGTCGTGCAGGACAAGCTGCTGGCGATCTGCCGCGACCACCTCGCGCCCGGCGGCGGCGCCTACGTCGGCTTCAACGTCTTGCCCGGATGGCATTTCAACGCCGGCGTGCGCGAAATGCTGATCGATCATGTCGCCGCCGAGCCGGCCATTGCCCGTCGCCCGGCGCGGGCGCGCGAATTCCTCGCCTTCCTTGCCGCGCACGCGCCTCAGGATGCGCGCGGCCAGCAGATTCGCGAGCTCGCCAAGCGGCTCGAAAGCCGCCCCGATGCCTACCTGTACCACGAGTATCTCGAATCCGAAAACCGGCCGATCCGCTTCGGCGAATTCATGAAGAAGGCGCAGGCGCACGGCTTGCGCCATGTTGGCGAGAGCGCGCTGTCACCACTGGGTATCGAACGCCTGCCGCCGCCCATGCGCGATGCCATCGTCGGCATGGCCGGCGACGATCCGCTGCGCCGCGAGCAGTTGATCGACGACCTGACCGGACGCACACTGCGCTGCGCGCTGTTGACCACTGCCGACTCGGCAGCGCGCCCCACGCCCCGCGCCGAATGTCTCGACCTCCTGCACATCGCGACCATCGTCCGCCCCGACGGCCCGCCGGTGGCCACCATGGATGCGATCGATCAGCCGCTGGTGCTGTCCGATGGCCGCAAGATCAAGCTGACCACTGCCAGTGCCATGTATCGCGCCGCGTTCGGGCTGCTGATCGCTGCCTCGCCGCAATCCATCGGCTTCGACGACCTCCTGGGGCGCGCTCGCGCGCTGTCGCAGAGCAAGGCCAGCGTCGATGACGACCGGCGCACCTTGCGCGCCAACCTGCTGGAGGCCTTTCATCACGGCATCATCGAGCCGCTCGCCGAACCCTGGACGTGCGGCGAGCCTGGCGAGCGCCCCGCGGCCTCCGCACTGGCGCGCGCGCAGGCCACGGCCGGGCACGGCATCACGACCTTGCACCACAAGCAGCTCTTTCCGCCTCCCAAAGTGCGCGAGATGATCCCGCTGCTGGATGGCTCGCGCAGCGTCGATCAACTGGTCGATGCCATCTTGCCGACCCTGCCCGCCGCGCCGGGCACGGACGCGCAGGCGCATCGCGCCGGCGTCGGCAGGGATTTCGCCAACGTGCTGGCCTACCTGCGCGGCCACGGCCTGTTCGCCGGCTGAGCCACGCCGGGCGCGCCACCAAAACACAGTGGTGGCGACACGGCGCTCGGCGCGGCGCAGGGTAGCGCCCCGAACCTCGGGTGGCCGGCGCAACGAGGTAAAAGAAGGAGCCGCCGGAGGCGGCGGATGAC
>JBGARB010000095.1:0-8805 GCA_044230495.1 Rhodocyclaceae bacterium | reverse complement strand
GAGGTCGATCTCGCCATCGAGGCCGGCCTGCGCCAACAGGGGCTTGGGAATCAATACGCCTTGGGAGTTGCCGATGCGGCGAAGGGAAGTGCGCATGAAGGTGACCCGTCTGCTCGTGATGGGCGGCATTATAACTTTGTTATTACTATGCCGCGACATCCTCCATCGGTACGCAGGCGCAGAACAGGTTGCGGTCGCCATGCACGTCGTCGATGCGATTGACGAACGGCCAGAACTTGTTTTCGGCCACCCAGGGCAGCGGAAACACCGCCTGCTGCCGCGTATAGGCGCGGTTCCAGTCGGCGTCCATCACGTCGGCTTCGGTATGCGGCGCGTTCTTCACCGGGCTTTGCTCCAGCGTCCAGCGGCCTTGCTCGATGCCGCGGATCTCCTCGCGGATGGCGATCATGGCCTCGCAGAAGCGGTCGAGCTCGCCCTTGTCCTCGGACTCGGTGGGCTCGACCATCAGCGTGCCGGCGACCGGGAAGCTCACCGTCGGCGCGTGGAAGCCGTAGTCCATCAAACGCTTGGCGATATCGATCTCGGCGATGCCGGTGGCCGCCTTGAGCGCGCGGATATCCAGAATGCATTCGTGGGCGACGCGCCCGTGGCTACCCTTGTAGAGCACCGGGTAGTGCGCATCGAGCCGCGCCGCGATGTAGTTGGCATTGAGGATCGCCGCTTTCGTCGCCTGCGCGAGGCCGGCCCCGCCCATCAGCGTGATGAACATCCAGGAGATCGGCAGGATCGATGCCGAGCCCCATGGCGCTGCCGACACCGCGCCCTGACCGCCATGCGGACCGGCAATCGCCTGCACCGCATGGTTGGCCATGAACGGCGCCAGATGCGCCTTGAGTCCGATCGGTCCCATGCCGGGGCCGCCGCCGCCGTGCGGGATGGCGAAGGTCTTGTGCAGGTTGATGTGCGAGACATCGGCGCCGATGTCGGCCGGCCGGCAAAGGCCCACCTGCGCGTTGAGGTTCGCCCCGTCCATATACACCTGGCCGCCGCAGGCGTGCACGATGGCGCAGATGTCCTTCACGGCTTCCTCGAACACGCCGTGCGTGGACGGATAGGTGAGCATCAGGCAGGACAGGCCGGCCGCATGCTGCGCTGCCTTGGCTTCGAGGTCGGCGACATCGACGTTGCCGCGCTCGTCGCATTTCACCGGCACGACGGTGAGGCCGCACATCTGCGCGGTCGCCGGGTTGGTGCCGTGGGCCGAGGCCGGAATCAGGCAAATGTTGCGGGCGCCCTGTCCCTGCGCGGCCTGATGGCGGCGGATGGCGACGAGGCCGGCGTATTCGCCCTGCGCGCCCGAATTCGGCTGCATGCAGATCGCATCGAAACCGGTGATGGCGCGCAACTGCGCCTCCAGCCCGTCGATCAGCTCGACATAGCCTTGCGCCTGGTCGAGCGGTGCGAACGGATGCATCCGCGCGAAGCCGGGCCACGACACCGGGATCATCTCGGCGGCGGCATTGAGCTTCATGGTGCAACTGCCCAGCGGGATCATCGCGTGGTCGAGCGCGAGATCGCGGTTCTGCAGCCGCTTGAGGTAGCGCAGCATCTGGTGCTCGGTGCGATGCGTATTGAACACCGGGTGCGTCAGGATGGCGTCGGCGCGGCGCAGTGCGGCGGGCAGATGCGTGTGCGGCATGTCCGCCACGGCGGCGTCGAGCGCGGCCAGCGCGGCGGCGTCGTGCGGCTTGCCGAAGAACGCCAGCAGCGCGGCGACGTCGTCCGCCGTGGTGGTTTCGTCGAGGCTGATGCCGACCGATCGGTCATCGATGCGCCGCAGATTGAACGGCGCGGCGGCAAGCGCCGTGTCGCCACCACTGTAGTTTGCGACGACGGTGTCGAAGAAGCTGCCCGCATGGGCCAATGACGTGCCGAGCCCGCGGGCGAGCATCGCCGTCAGCCGGTGCACCCGCAGGGCGATGCGGCGCAGGCCTTCCGGCCCGTGCCACACGGCGTACAGGCCGGCCATGTTGGCGAGCAGCACTTGCGACGTGCAGATGTTCGAATTGGCCTTCTCGCGGCGGATGTGCTGCTCGCGCGTCTGCAGCGCCATGCGGTAGGCCACCTTGCCGCGACTGTCCTTCGAGACGCCGATGATGCGGCCGGGCATCGAGCGCACGTTGGCTTCGCGGGTGGCGAAAAACGCCGCGTGCGGGCCGCCGAATCCCATCGGGATGCCGAAGCGCTGCGACGAGCCCAGCGCGATGTCGGCGCCCATGGCGCCGGGCGATTTGAGCAGCACCAGCGCCAGCAGGTCGGACGCCACGGCGACGATGGCACCGCGCGCCTTCAGCGTGGCGATGAGGTCGCTGTGATCGGCAACTTCGCCGCGCGCATTGGGGGTCTGCAGCAGCGCGCCAAAGACATCGTGGTCGGCGGCTTCCCGCGGGGCACCGAACACCAGCTCGAAACCGAAATACGCCGCACGGGTCTTCACCACGTCGATGGTCTGCGCGAAGCAGCCGCTGTCGACGAAGAAGGCGTTGCTCTTCGATTTCGATGCGCGGCGGGCCATCGTCATCGCCTCGGCGGCCGCGGTGGCCTCGTCGAGCAGTGAGGCGTTGGCGATCTCCATGCCGGTGAGGTCGATCACCATCTGCTGGTAGTTCAAAAGCGCTTCCAGCCGGCCCTGCGCGATTTCCGCCTGGTAGGGCGTGTACGCGGTGTACCAGCCGGGATTCTCGAAGACGTTTCGCAGGATCACCGGCGGCGTGTGCGTGCCGTAGTAGCCCTGGCCGATGAAGCATGGCTTGACGGTGTTCTTCGCGGCGATGGCGGCGAGCTTCGCCAGCGCGGCATGCTCGGGCATCGCCGGCGGCAGGCCCAGCGGCGTGCCGAGCCGGATGGCGGCGGGCACGGTCTGGTCGATCAGCGCATCGAGCGAGGGCGCGCCGACGGCGGCCAGCATCGCGGCGAGATCGTCAGCGCGCGTCGGCCCGATGTGGCGGCCGATGAATTCGTCGCGATGTTCGAGTTCAGCGAGTGTCGTCATGGCCGGATCACAGCGAGGCGTCGTAGGCGGCGGCGTCCATCAGCAGGTCGACGTCGGCGCCGTTGGCCGGCTTGATCTTGAACAGCCACGTCGACCACGCATCGGCATTCACCGACTCGGGTGCGTCCATCGCGGCCTGGTTGGATTCGACGATCTCGCCGGCCACTGGCGCGTAGATGTCGGAAGCCGCCTTCACCGATTCGATGACGGCGATGGACTCTTCGGCAGCCACGCTGCGGCCGGCCTGCGGCAGATCGAGGAAGACCACGTCGCCGAGCGCCTCCTGGGCGTGGTCGGTGACGCCGACGGTCAGCGTGCCGTCGGCATTGACGGCGATCCATTCGTGCGAGGCGGTGTACTTGCGGTCGGCGGGTGAGGACATGGTCAGACTCCTTCGATGAGTGATTTGCCGTTGCGGGCGAAAACGGGTTTGATGACGGTGGCGGCGAGCCGCTTGTCGCGGATCTCGACCTCGACGCGCGTGCCGTTGGACACGCCGGTGGGGATGCGCGCGAAGGCGATGGAACGGTTCAGCGTCGGCGAAAACGTGCCGCTGGTGGTTTCCCCGTTGCCCAGCGGCGTGAGGACTTTCTGGTGTGCGCGCAGCACGCCGCGATCCTCGAGCAGCAGGCCGGCGAAACGCACGGTGCATGGGCGCGCGTCGAGCGCGGCGCGGCCGATGAAGTCGCGCGCCGGGTCCTTGAGGTCCACCGTCCATTTGAGGCCGGCATCGTAGGGCGACACGGTCTCGTCCATGTCCTGGCCATAGAGGTTCATGCCGGCTTCGAGGCGCAGCGTATCGCGCGCGCCGAGGCCGCAGGGGCGCACGCCGACATCGATCAACGCCTGCCACGCGACGGCGGCGCGGTCGGCCGGCAGCGTGACCTCGAAGCCGTCCTCGCCGGTATAGCCGGTGCGGGCGATCAGCCAGTCGGTCCATTCGGCGGCCTGGAAGGGTTCGAGTGCATCGGTATGCGGGCGCGCGTCCGGAAAGGCGCGCCAGAAGCGTTCGCGCGCCTGCGGCCCCTGCACGGCGATCATGGCCAGCGCATTGTCGTCACCCCGGCGCACGCTCAGCGTGGCGTCGAAGCCGGCGATCTGCCGGCGCATCCAGGCGATGTCCTTCTCGGCCGTGCCGGCATTGACGACGATGCGGTAGCGCTCGGGCGTGAAGAAATAGACGATCAGGTCGTCGATGACGCCGGCATCATCGCGGAGCATGCACGAATACAGCGCCTTGCCGGGAAGCGTCAGCTTGGCGCAGTCGTTGGCGAGCAGGCGGCGCAGGAAGCGCAGGCTGTCCGGCCCGGCGAGATCCAGCGGGCACATGTGCGAGACATCGAACATGCCGGCGTCCGTGCGCACGGCGTGGTGTTCCTCGATCTGCGAGCCGTAGTGGATGGGCATTTCCCAGCCGGCGAAATCGACGATCTTGCCGCCGGCGGCGACGTGGGCGTCGAAGAGAGGAGTGCGTTGGGGCATGGCGACCTCGGCAAAAATGGGGCACGACAACAGGGACACGGCATGGTCCCCCATCTGTCCTTGGCGCCTGAGAGGGTTACTCCTTCGGCGGGCCGCGCGCGGCGGCCTCTCTCCAGATTTGCGTTGCGTCGTCGGCCCTTGGTGCCTGAGCGATTCCGGGGGGTTGCGCCTTCGGCGGTGACTGCGGGAGCCACGCTCTCCCGACGACCGGCGCCGATTTTACCCGGAAGCCGGCGGCGTCGTCGGCGGCACTGCCGGCACCGCACGCGCACGTTCGCGCGCGACCATGCGCTCGGCGAGGAACGTATAGAGCGAGGGCGACAGCGAGCGCGAGATGCCCGAGGCGATCAGCGCCACGAACATCAGGCCGATGACCAGCGGGTAGCCCTCGACCATCTCCATGACGATGACGAAGGACGTGATCGGCGCCTGCGTCACCGCTGCCAGAAAGCCCGTCATGCAGAAGGCCACCAGCATGCCCGGCGGCGCGTTGCCGCCCATCAGCAGGTGCAGGTCCTGGCCGAGGCCGGCGCCGATGGCGAGGCTCGGCGCGAAGATGCCGCCGGGCAGCCCGGTCAGGTAGGAGACGATGGTGGCGATGTACTTCGCCGGCCCGAAATACCACGGCAGGTCCTTTTCGCCTTCGAGCAGCAGCACCGTCGGCGCGTAGCCGGTGCCGTGCGTGTGGCCGTCGGTGATCCAGCCGATGGCGGCGACGAGCACGCCGCACAGCGCGACGAAAAGATACGGCCGCCGCTCGCGCAGGCGTCCCAGCGGCGTGTGCCACTGCGCCGACGAGCGCGTGAGCATGCGTGCGAACAAGCCGCCGAGCACGCCTGTGAACACCGCACTGGCCAGCACCATCTCGATGATCGTGCGGTTGGAGCCGGTGATGAGGATGTGGCCGAAATAGCTCTGGTTGCCCATCAGCGCACGCGCCGTCACGCCGGCGAAGACGATCGCCGTGATGATCAGGCCGCTCATGCGCGACTCGATGCCGCGGTTGAGTTCCTCGATCGCGAACAGGATGCCGGCCAGCGGCGCGTTGAAGGCCGCCGCGATGCCGGCAGCGCCGCCAACAACCAGCAGGTGCTTGTATTCGATGTTGGCCGCGCGCGGCAGGCGGTCGCGCAGCATCGACATCACCGAAGCGCCGATCTGCACCATCGGGCCTTCGCGGCCGAACGAAAAGCCGGCGCCGATGGCCGAAACGCCGACCACGATCTTGGCCACCGCCAGCCGGCCGGCCACCAGCGGCGTCCATTTCTCGTCCGGTCGCCGCTGCATCTCGGCCATGACCTGCGGAATGCCGCTGCCGGCGATGCCCGGATACCAGCGGCGCACGACCCACAGGCCGACGATGCCGATCGCCGGCATCAGCACGAAGGTCAGCCACGGATTGTTGAATGTGCCGCGATAAAGCTGGCGTTCGGCCCAGTCGATGAGGTGGCCGAAGACCACCGCCACCAGCCCGACGCCCACCGCGCCGGCCCAGAAGGTCAGGCGTGCGGTCGCGTGGCGGACCAGCGAACGCCGCCGCCGCGTGAAGCCGTAGCCGCCGAGGAGCTTGCGCGCATTCATCGGCGGGGATGTTACCGGCTCGCGCTGCCGGTGCGGTGGCGGCGTGGCCGGGGCTGGCGCAGCGCGCCGTTTTGGTGTACTGTATGAAACATCAGTTACCGGGACCGACGCCCATGGCCAGCGACCTCACTCCCCGCCAGCAGGAAATCCTCGCCTTCATCCGCAACAGCATGGAGGTCTTTGGCATGCCGCCCACGCGCGCGGAGATCGCCAGCGCCTTCGGCTTCGCGTCGCCGAACGCCGCCGAGGACCACCTGCGCGCACTCTCGCGCAAGGGCGCCATCACGCTCGAATCGGGCTCGGCGCGCGGCATCCGGCTCGTCGAGCAGCTCGGCCTGCCGCTGATCGGCACCGTCGCCGCCGGCAGCCCGCTGCTGGCGGTGGAAAACCGCCTCGACCATGTCCGCATCGACCCCGCGCTGTTCAAGCCGCGCGCCGACTTCCTGCTGCGCGTGCGCGGCCTGTCGATGATCGAGGCCGGCATCCATGACGGCGACCTGCTCGCCGTGCATCGCACGACCGAGGTCTCCAACGGCCAGATCGTCGTCGCCCGCATCGGCGACGAAGTCACCGTCAAGCGCTACAAGAAGCGCGGCGCCATCGTTCATCTGATGCCCGAGAACCGCGACTTCTCGCCCATCCTCGTCGACACCAAGCACGAGCCGCTGACCATCGAGGGCGTCGCCGTCGGCCTGATCCGCGAAGGCACCAAGCTCTAGGGTCTGTTCACAATTGTTCGCAAGAGCGCGTTGCGCGTGCCGGCGCGATGGCTGCAAGGCGCGCGGCGCGGGCAATGGTCGTTTCCCTTGCCAAGCCGCGGGTTTGCCAAACGCGCACCGCAGACGCGCGCCGGCGCGGCAACCCGGAGGGAAGTGGCGCAATGGCCGCATGGCGGCGTCACTCGTCGTTCATTTGGAACAACCAAATTTCTCTCCTCGTTCCTTGCCCTGCAACCATTGCGCCGACTTCGCGCCTTGCGCCCAATTGTGAACAGACCCTAGCGGGCGGTACGCGGCGGGCGCCAAACTACAGTGGTGGCGGTACGGCGATAGCGGGGCGGCAACCAAAAACGGCGCGATGCGATCGCGCCGTTTTTTTGCGCCGCATGCGGGCGAAGGGGAGGCTGCAGATCAACGTGGTGGTCACCGTCGCCCTGCGGCCTTGTCCCGCTGCGCGGGAGCCTGCCGGGTTGGGGTCTGGCCGTCGACATAGGCGTCGAGTAGTCGCCGGATCATGCGCTGGTATTGCGTGTGATGCTTTGTGGCCTCGGCCTTGAAGAACTCGATGCTTTTCTTGCTCAGGGCGAGCGTTACTTTCACGCCTTCTTCGCGAAATGCCAATTCGGCCGGCGAAGGGAGGAAGTCGGCAATCACCTGAACCTTGCCCAGGGGTTCATCGGTGTATTTGATTTTCGCGCTCATAGAGAGTTTTTCCTTTGCGCCAATAACCGGCGCCGATGATTCGAACAACCGAAGCACGGTAGGTGAACCGCACCGTGAGCACACCGCCATCCACTGTGCCAAAACAATAGAACCGCTCTTCGGTCTGGCTGTGCGCCTCGTCCTTGGCAATCACGCGCTGCGGGTCCGCAAAGGCATATTGGGCGCGCGAAAAGGCGACGCCGTGCTTTCTCCGATTCTCGACGTCCTTGTCGGGATCCCAATCAAAGCGAGTTTTTGCCATCGACGACACAGAGTAACTCAATGCCATATAAAAAGCCATACGATGATACGGATACCTTGAACCGGATTTCCGGCCGGTTCGCGCCCATCCGGATCGAGGCGCGGATGACCCACGCCCTACCGCGTGCAATGACGCAGCACGCCAAGACAGGGCTGGCATTTGAGCGCATTTTGCGGTACTGTGTATAAATACAGTTATCGAACAGCGCCATGACTTCCCCGCATTGCTCCGCATCCGACGCCCTGGCCGGCGTGCTGGCGCGCCCCGACATCTGGCGGGGCGCACTGGCGCAGGCCGCGGTGCCGACGCTGTCCAGCGGCCATGCGGCGCTGGATGCCGAGCTGCCCGGCGGCGGCTGGCCGCGCGGCCAGCTGGTCGAGCTGCTGCATGCGCAGGCCGGCATCGGCGAGATCGCGTTGCTGCTGCCCTTGCTGGCCCGGCTCAGCGGCGAAGGCGGGCGCATCGTGCTGGTCGAGCCGCCGCAGGGCGGGCACTGCCTGCATGCGCCGGCCTGGGTGGCGGCCGGCGTGCGGCCCGAGGGCCTCGTCGTGCTGCGGCCGCAAAGCCCCGCCGATGCGCTCTGGGCGGCCGTCGAAAGCCTGCGCTGTCCCGGCGTGGCCATGACGCTGGCCTGGCCCGACGCGGCGCCGGTCACGTCGGGGCGGCAGCGCGGCCGGGCGGCCGCCAACAGCCTGCGCCGTTTGCAGATGGCGCTGGCCGAGGGCGGTGGCTGCGGCTTCCTGCTGCGGCCGGCGGCGTGCGCCGCCGACGCTTCGCCGGCGCCGCTGCGCCTGCGCCTGGCGCCGCGCCAGCGCGGTCTGGCCGTCGAGATCCTCAAGCGGCGCGGCCCGCCGGCGACGCAGCCGTTGTGGCTGGCGGTCCCGCGTCCCTTTGCGTCCAACCCGGCGCGCCACGACCATGGAATGGATCGCGCTCGCGTCCCCGCGTCGCCTGCCCGCGCCGTCGCCGCCGCCTGACTGGCCGGCGCTGGCCTGCTGGGCCGGGCGCTACACGCCGCGGGTGACGCTCGCCGGTGTCGACGCGCC
>JBGARB010000094.1:0-8881 GCA_044230495.1 Rhodocyclaceae bacterium | reverse complement strand
AACCAGCAACAGGGTGGCCGCATAAAACAACACAACATAAATCAGAGAAAGCGTGGACATGAGTCAGCCATCTTCCGTTTGAGAATACTTGGAACAAGCGGCAACCTTACGGCTGCCGCTTTCTTGCCTAACGCTAAGCCGGAGCTTAGATACAGCCGGTGGGTTTGGGCAGGCCGGCGATCTTGCAAGCCTGTTTGCCGGGACCGTAGGGGAACAGGTCGTACAGGTATTTGCTGTTGCCCTTGTCCGGACCGAGCTTCTTGCCAATGGCCTTGGTCAGTACGCGAACGGCGGGAGCAATTTGATACTCGTCATAGTATTCGCGCAGGAAGTTGATGACTTCCCAGTGCTGATCCGTCATCTCAACGTTTTCGCCCTTGGCCAGTTCGGCCGCTACGTCAGGGTTCCAGTCACTCAGATTGACCAGAAAACCTTCTTCATCGGTCTCGATAGTGGTGCCATTTACTTCAAGTGCCATGATTCAACTCCTCTCGAAAGAATCAGTAAAAATTTGTTCCCGCAAAATTTATTGGTGCGGAATACTTATAACCAGGACTGAACGTTGTCGTGCCCGGCAACCAGATCCACAAAACCGCCGTAGTCCACCATGTTCACGCCGTCCATGAGCCTGCTTTGCAGACCGCGGGCATCCGCATCGGGTTGCAGGACATATACCGGCATACCGGCTGCCTTCAGGCTCGCTTCAGTCGCGCTGTTCTTGGTGGCGGCATAAACGCCATCTTCAATCAACAGCACAGCACTACCGTCTTTCTTGGCAACACGCAACACGCCAGCCAGCGCATTGGTATCAAACGGGGATTTGTTCACAATATGCAGCATTTTCTTCTCGCCTTAGAAACTGATCACGACATCCTGCTGGGTCATCATGTCGCCCATTTCAGCGGCGGACATGACCTGGACATCAACCAGCAGATCATCTTCTGACAAACCACGCGCTTCCAGCGATTCGCGTTCCACATAAAGCTTCTCGATGTCGTAACCTTCCAGCGCGCGGTAGGTGGGAGAGAAATTCTTCATTTCCACACCATCGGTCTTCTGACCCTTGACCAGCTGGAACACGCCATCATCCAGAAATGCCAGGCTGACATCCTGGTCAAACGCAGCGGAAATCAGCACAACTTCCAGGCCTTCCAGCGCGTAGATGGTGCCATAAGGCGCCTTGCGGTTCACGAACATGAACTTTTTAACCGTGCCGCCTTCTTCGAAATCCATATCGTCAGACATTATTTTTCATCCCTAAACTGATCAGTCACCAAACACCACCAGGCGATCCGACTGGATACCGGCTTCCACCAGTTGGCCCAGACCGGAAATGCGAAAGCCCGGCGCGATATTGTCGGCATTCTTGCCTTGGCGCTTGGCTTCGTTTTCGTCCAGCAAGCCGCGGCGCTGCGCAGCAGCGATACAGATCACCAGATCGATGTTGTTTTGCGTCCCCAGTTCCGACCAGCGGTTGACAATATGACGGTCATCCTGCGGGGGTACGGTCAGACGGGTGCCATTGTTGACGCCGTCATGATAGAAAAACACCCGCATGATTTCATGGCCCTTGGCCAGCGCCGCCTTGGCAAACTGATAGGCGGAGTCGGTTGCCTGATGGGTATAGGGCCCCTCACTTACCATAATCGAAAATTTCATGCCTAATCCGAGCAATCTCAAATGTTCTTGATAATGTCATGCCCGCGGGCCGGTGGCCGGCGGGCATGGTTTACATCCAACCTGCCTAGAAGCGAATGTGGTTGGAGGCGTTCAGGGTTGCACGAGAGCCGCGCCAGTCATCAATGTGATACTTGGTGAAGGGCAAACCGGTTTTCTCGAAGAAACGGGGCCAGCCAATACGGTCGATCCAGTCGATCATGCGTTCCCAGGGACGGCCATCTTCCTTGTAGACACGCAGGATTTTCTTCACAACATCCGCGGCCTCGGGCCAACGCGGTGCATTGTTAGGCAGACCGGCGGCCACCAGCTTGTGGAAGGTGGGCTTGGAACGGGCATTGGAGTTTTTGCCGCCCACCCAGATCGCGATCTTGGAATGCTCGGGATCGTTGATCTGCATCGGCGGGCAGGGTGGGTAGCAGGCGCCGCAGCAGATGCACTTCTTTTCGTCGACTTCCAGCGACGGCTTGCCATTCACCAGCGCGGGACGGATCGCCGCCACCGGGCAGCGCGCGACCACCGACGGACGTTCGCAGACGTTGGCCACGAGGTCGTGGTTGATCTTCGGCGGCTTGGTGTGCTGGATGATGATGGCGATGTCCGCCTGGCCGCCGCAGTTGATCTCGCAGCAGGAGGTCGAGAGGTGCACGCGGTTCGGCATCGACTCGTTCTTGAACTCGTCGTAGAGCTGGTCCATCATCGACTTGACGACGCCGGAGGCGTCGGTGCCGGGAATGTCGCAGTGCAGCCAGCCCTGCGTGTGGGCCACCATCGATACCGAGTTGCCGGTGCCGCCGACCGGGAAGCCGTTCTTTTCCAGCTCGGCGATCAGCGGATCGACCTTCGCCGGATCGGCGACCATGAACTCGATGTTCGAGCGGATGGTGAAGCGGACGTGGCCTTCGGCGTACTTGTCGGCGATGTCGCACAGCTTGCGGATGGTGTAGACGTCCATCTGGCGCTGCGTGCCGGCACGCACCGACCAGACTTCCTCACCGGCGTGGGAGACATGGTGCAGCACGCCGGGACGCGGACGGTCGTGGTACTTCCAGTTGCCGTAATTCTTCAGCAACGTCGGATGAAGGTATTGCTTGTTGTCGGGCACGCCGCATTCGATCGCCTTGCGCAATTGAGGCTGGTTCATGCTCTGTCTCCGGAAATGGTCGATATGCAAATGGGGGATTCGTCCCGCACCGCTTCGCGCGGGGCCTTGCGGCCGCGCGCGAGAAAGGCGGGCGATGTCAGGCGGCAGCCTTCTTGGCGTTGATCTTGGCGACCTCGTCGTCCCAGCCGCCGGTATTGACGTAGGGATTCATGCGCGGCGCCGCAACCATGTTCGCGTCGATGTCCAGTTCGATGCCCTCGAGGAAATTCACCAGCCCGATGCGCTCGATCATCTCGCCGGTGCGCTCATGCTCCAGCGCGTTCTCGGCAAAGAAATCGATGATCTTCTGCGCCAGCTCCTGGAGTTGCTCGTAGTCCTCGTCGGCCTCGAGCTTCATGAACGGCACGACCACCGTACCCATCAGGTCGCCGATCTTCAGCGTGCGCTTGCCGCCGACCAGGATGGTGGCGCCCTTGTCCTTGCCGGGGCCGAGCGCGCCGGTCATGACGTTGATGCAATGCATGCAGCGCACGCAATCCTTGTTGTCGATCTCGAGGGCCTGCGCGTCGTCGAGCGCGACGCTGGAAATGTGTGCATCTTTGCGGACATCCTTGACGGCCTTGACCTGGATTGCCTTGGTCGGGCAGCGGGCGATCACGTCGTTGACCAGCTCGTTCATGCCGTGCTTGGCGAACCACTTCCTGCCCAGTGCATCGTCCGTGCGCATGTTGTCGCGCCATGTACCGATGACCGCCATGTCGGCGCGCTGAATCGAGTTCATGCAGTCGTTCGGGCAGCCCGAGAACTTGAACTTGAACTTGTACGGCAGGGCCGGCCGATGGATGTCGTCGAGGAAGGTGTTGAGCACTTCGCGATGCGCCTTGGCTTCGTCGTAGCACGACTGTTCGCAGCGTGCCGCGCCGACGCAGGACATCGACGTCCGCACGGCCGGGCCGGCGCCGCCGAGGTCGAAGCCGAGGTCGTTGATTTCGTCGAAGGCCTTCTGCACATTCTCGGTCGTCGCGCCCTGGAACATGATGTCGCCGGACTGGCCGTGGAAGGCGATGAGACCGGAGCCGTTGCGCTCCCAGATGTCGCAGAACTTGCGCAGGATGTCCGTGTTGTAGTGCATGCCGGGCGGCGGCATCACGCGCAGCGTGTGGAACTCGGCGGCGTCCTTGAACACCGGGGCGCCGTTCTCGTCCTTGATTTCGGTGAAGCGGGGGATAATGCCGCCACCGTAGCCCCGCACGCCGACCGTGCCGCCCTTCCAGTAGCCCTTGCGGGTCTGGTACGAGTGCTCGAGATGGCCGAGCAGATCGACCATGTAGTCCTTGTCCTTCGCCAGGCGCTTGAGGCCGGTGACGAAGCTGGGCCACGGGCCGGATTCGAGCTGGTCGAGGTTGGGAGTCGGATGAAGGGGTTTGGCCATTGCAACGGTCTCCTCGTGTTGGACGCACGGCGCGCGCCGACGATGGGTGCAATTTAGTGAACAGTGCGGTGCACAAACCATACTCCCGGTTGGTTAAGCGACCTACCCGGAAGGGGTATATGCCGGCACGCAACCGGGGTGATGGCAAGTGCCGGCGCCGAATGCCATAGTTCCACTACATGGAAAATTCCATCATGACCCACGATTTGCCTGCAGGTCAGCCGCTCGTCGAAGCCCTTGACGCCTTTCGCGTACCGGTGGGCAACCAGGCCATCGAACTGCAGCAGGTCCGCTACCCAGGCGGCGGCGTGCCGCTGTTGCGCCTGCGCATCCGCGAAGGCTCGCGTTTCACCGTCTTCGACATCGATGCCGTCACGGCGCAGCGCTGGGCGCAGTGCATGACGGAATGGGCGCAACCCACGCTTGCTGCGGCATCCGCCAATCCGTCCGGCGATGCGCACTGATCCGGAGCTCGCCTCGGCGGACATCGTCGATCTGAGCTATGCGCTCGATGGCGACACAATCGTCGAGGACTATGCGCCGGCTCTGGCGCGCGATGTCGTCGGCGTCCTGCCCTGGCTCGTCGACGAGCCGCAATCCGGCGTGCTGCCGCTGGGTGGCCTGGCGCGCGGCGAGGGCATCCGCTTCGTCGGCCGGCGCTCGCGGCTGACGCTGCGCGTGCCCAAGGCGCGTGCGCAGGATGCACGCGCGCTGGTCGGCCGGCGCCTGGCGCTCGAAGGCGATGTCATCGTCGGCGATTGCATCGAAAAGGCCGTCGGGCCGAGCCGTGTCGTGCACTGCGCCTTCGTCGCCATGGGCACGGATGACGAACTGGCCTTCTTGCATGCCTGCCGTGCTGCGCTCGACGCCCGCGGCATGGCCGGCGAGCTGGTCTGCGGCCGCGCTCGCCATCATGGCGGACCGGGTGTTCGCGTCGATGGCTACAGCCTGATGATCTACGGCCTGACGGCGGCCCAGACAGTGGCGTTGCAGGAGCACGGGCTGGGCGAGCATCGGCTGCTCGGCTGCGGCCACTTCATTCCACACAAGAACGTTGCCGCCGTCGGCAGCGAATAATCAAGGGACAGATCGAACATGAACGATACCGCCACCGTGACGCTCGATGTGAGCGGCCTGCCGTGCCCGGCTCCGCTGCTCGGCGCCAAGAAGCTCATTGACGACCTGCATCCGGGACAGACGCTGGATCTGGTTTCGGACTGCCCCGGTACGGCCGACGACCTCTTTTCGTGGGCCAAGGTGACCGGCAACGTCGTTCTCGGCAGCCGGCGCGCCGAGGCCGGTCGCACCGTCTATCGCGTCCAGCGCGCGGGCGACACGCGCTCGACGCCGGTGCCGCATGTCACGCTCGATTTGCGTGGCGTGTCGTGCCCCGGGCCGATCATCCAGGCCAAGAAGCTGCTCGATGGCATGCAGGCCGGCGAAGTGCTGCAGCTGGTCAGCGACTGCCCGGCCGCCGTGGATGATTTCGTGGCCTGGACCAAATCGGGTGCCGTACGCCAGGTATTTGCCTGCGAGACGGCGCGCGGCGTCCATGAATTCTTTCTGACCAAACCTTGAGGAGGGTGCAAGCATGGGATACGTCATCAACGGCGTGGAAAAGGAAACCGACGACGACGGCTATCTGCTCGAAGCCGATCTGAGCGACGAGGCGGTGACGGCGATCGCTGCCGCGCAAGGCCTGGAGCTGACCGACGACCATCTGGCGGTCGTCAACTACCTGCGCGAACGCTACAAGGAAGACGGCCACACGCCCAACCTGCGCAATCTGATGAAGGGACTCGAAGAGGAAAGCGTGCTTGCCGATGTGTCGAGCGCGCGTCTGTTCGAGTTGTTTCCCGACGGCGGCGCCGCCAAGCAGGGCGTCAAGGTGGCCGGGTTGACGAAGCCTTTTGGCAAAGGCGGCTACTGAATGATCGACCAGCGTTGCCCCGCGCAGCCCAAACTACAGTGGTGGTGGCACGGCGCATGACGGGGGCGGCGGCGTGGCGGTAAGGATACGCAGCCGCTTCCATGCCGACGGGCGCGAGCGTTCGCCGGCAACGCTGGCCTCGGTCATCGCAATGCTGGGATGGAAGCTCGCCATCGATGCGCTCAAGCGCATGCGCGAGGCCGATTACGACATCGACATCGGTCCGACGTATTTCGGTTTCGTTGCCGAGTACCTGGTCTTCGTCGCCCACGCCGCCGACCGCATCGCCCATGCGCGCCTAGATGCCGAAGCGCGCGAGGCGTTCACCGTCGCGCTGGTGCGCCGGCTCGCTGAAGTGATGGAGGAAAACCGCGACATGCGGGTCGCCGAGTTGCCGGCCGGCGAGTCGGCCGCCGGCTTCGTCGACCTCTACAACCGGCGGGGCGAGGACTACGCCGCGTGCGGCTTCGACGATGCCGGCCCGGATTTCGGGTTCCGCCGCGTCTTCGCTGCCGGCATGGAGGCTGTGCTGCCGCAGAAGGATCGCCTCTGGGCGATCGACCAGATCATGGAGATCGAAGTGCCGGAGGCCATGAAGGCCCTGCGGCGCACGCTCGACGGCCTGTTCGCACCGGACGTTTCGCGTACCGCGCGAACGCGCGGCGAGTTGGCGGGCGAGTGATGCCGGGTCCTTTCGACCTCGCCGATGCAACCGCCTACCGCCGCTGGCGGGATGAAAAGCTCGACCGGGCGCCGCGTCGTCTCGACGACCTGATCGTCGCGGTGCGCGATCCGCGCGCGCTCTCGCGCAGTGAAATGGCCGCCATCGGCCAGCGCTGCGCGCTGGCCAATATGGCGATTTACGCCAGCCCGACCGGCGGCGTCGAGGACAAGGCGATCGTCACCGGGCTGGGCCGCCAGTTCGGCATGGTCACGCTCGACGGCAACTGGTTGGCCGACGATGATGGCGTGTCGCCGCTGGCGGTCGCCGAAGGCGGCGAGGACAAGCCGGCGCGCGGCGATTTCATTCCCTACACGGACAAGCCGATCCGCTGGCACACCGACGGCTACTACAACCCGCCCGAACGCACCGTGCGCGGCATGGTGCTGCATTGCGTGCGGCGGGCCGGGCGCGGCGGCGAAAACCGCCTGCTTGACCATGAGATCGCCTACATCCTGCTGCGCGACGCCGATCCTGCCCACGTGCGCGCGTTGTCGGCGCCCGACGCGATGACGATCCCGGCGCGGCAGGGCGCCGACGGAGAGGCGCGGCCCGACCAGCCCGGCCCGGTGTTTTCCGTCGATGCAGAGGGGCATCTGCACATGCGCTACACGGCCCGCACGCGCAGCATCGCCTGGCGCGACGATGCCGCCACGCGTGCCGCGGTCGCCACGCTCGAGGCACTGCTGGCCGGCGAGTCGCCGTGGACGTTCCGCGGCGTGCTGGAGGATGGCATGGGCCTGATCTGCAACAATGTGCTGCACGATCGGGCCGGATTTGAAAATTCACCGGACCGCGCACGCCTGCTTTACCGTGCGCGCTACTACGAGCGGATCAACGCGTGTCTATAATCGCTCGACATCCAATCGCGCGGTTCGCTGCCGTTTCACCCCTTCCGTGGCCGATCTTTCTCCCGAACTCGAACGCAAACTCGGCATCGCGGTCGAACGCATGCCGGCGTTCCCCAAGAGCGTTCAGCGCATCCTCGAGCTGACCCGCAACATCAACTGCCTGCCCAAGGATCTGGTAGGCGTCATCGAGAAAGACCCGGTGATGACCGTGAAAATCCTCAAGGTCATCAACTCGGCCTACTACGGCCTGCCGAACAAGATCAACTCGGTCAGCCAGTCGGTCGTCTATCTGGGGCTGAACACGATCAAGAACCTTGCGCTGGGCTTCGCCGCCGTCGGCATCCTGCCGCGCTTCAATTCGGCCGGCTTCGACATCCAGCGCTATCTGCTGCATTCGCTGATCGTCGCCACGCTGGCGCGGCATCTGGCCGGGCAGGGCGCGCGCGGCGAAGTCGATCCGGGCGATTGCTACATCGCCGGCCTGCTGCACGATTTCGGCAAGGTCGTCTTCGTGCAGTTCATGGCCGGCGAATTCCGCGTTGCGCTCGACCATGCCCGCGAACAGGGCGTGTCGCTGCACGAGGCCGAGAACGCCATCATCGGCACCGACCACGCCGTCGTCGGCGCCATGCTGGCCAAGCGCTGGCAGTTCCCCGAACATCTGGTCGAATGCATCCGCGACCACCACACGGCCGATGCCGCGCCGACGGCGCTGCTCGACTGCCTGCGCACGGCCAACCAGGTCGCGCGCAAGCTCGAGGTCGGCGACAGCGGCAACCCTTGGCGCGAGGATGAGGCACCCGCCGCGCCGCAACGCTTCGGTGCCAGCATCGACGACACCATCACCGCGCTCGGCGACGTCAGCAAGTTCATCGACGACGCGCAGATCTTCGCCCAGGTCGGACAAGTCGGCCAGACCGGGCACGCCGGAGGCAGCCGATGAAAGTGCGATTCTGGGGCGTGCGCGGATCGATTCCGTCGCCGGGCCCCCACACCATGCGCTACGGCGGCAACACCACCTGCATCGAGGTGCGTGGCGACGACGGCACGCTGGTCATCCTCGACGCCGGCACCGGCATCTTTCCCCTGGCGCAGTCGCTGCTCCGGGCGCTGCCGGTGACCGTCAACATCTTCATCACGCATACGCACTGGGATCACATCCAGG
>JBGARB010000093.1:0-12790 GCA_044230495.1 Rhodocyclaceae bacterium | reverse complement strand
CGGGGAGGAAGCGCGGGCTGGTGTCGATGACTTTGTAGCGGGCCATGGGCGTTTCCCCGTCGTCGCTTCGAATGCCTTGATTATTCCATACGACTAGGCGCACAATGCACTGATGAATGAAGTTTTTCTACAGCCTCGTTGGGGATCGCATGATTGAGCGCTATGCCGTCGCGGGTGCAATTTCGGCATACCAACGGTATCTCTCGCCATACAAAGGTTTTTGCTGCGCTCACCACGCGCTCCATCGTCGAGGGTCTTGTTCTACCTTTGCGAAAAGGGTGGTCCTGCGGTTCGGGGTCATTCGGCTTGTCCCTCTTTTGGCGCGTCGCTTCAAAGCGTGCCGTGGCGCGTACCGGTCTTTGCTTGCCCAAGCCGAGCAGCCCACTCATAGTGGAAAGCCAGAGGTAATTGACGGCAAAACCTACGGTGACTGTCCACTTCGCCCCTGGCATCCATTCACCAAAGACCTTGGGTACTGCGGCTTCTACCCATGTTCCTGCTTCTAACGGCGATCGAATGGCTAATCCAAAGCGCTCCCCAACCCGTCGGTCGACCTCGTTCCCTTCGGTCACTGGACGCTGCGCAATGAAGCCGCGCAGCGCCGGTCACCTTTAACGTTGAACGACGGCCTTCTTTCAGCAAGACCTCCGCTCAGCGTCGATAGCAAGCGCATCGCGCTCGCACCGCTCCCCACGCAGCGCGGCGCAGCGGTGTTCCCCGCGGAGTGAATGAACTGGTTGAACGCAGCGGGAATGCCGCTGGCAAGCCGCGCGGAACATCCGCGACAGTTTTCTGTGATCGAGTCGTACCCACCAAACTACAGTGGTGGTGACACGGCGCACTGCGGCTCAGCGGGCGCCGCAGCGGCCTAGAATCGCGCAGCCGACCGACCGGGGAGAACGCCATGTTCACCGACGCCACGTTCCGCTTTCTCGAAGAACTCGCCGCGCACAACGACAAGGCCTGGTTCGACGTCAACAAGGCGCGCTACGAAACGCTGGTGCGCGAGCCGGCGCTGCATTTCATTTCGGCGATGGCGCAGCCGCTCGAAGCCTTCGCGCCGCAATTCCGCGCCGATCCGCGCAAGGCTGGCGGCTCGCTGATGCGCGTGTTCCGCGATACGCGCTTCTCAAAGGACAAGACGCCCTACAAGACCAACATCGGCATCCAGTTCCGCCACGCCGTGGGCAAGGATGTGCATGCGCCGGGCTTCTACCTGCATATCGCCAACGACGGTTGTTTCCTCGGCGCCGGCTGCTGGCATCCCGAGCCGGACGTGCTCGGCCGCATCCGCGACCGCATCGCCGCGCGCCCCGACGAATGGCTCGCCGTCGGGCGCGAGCGCGGCTTCCGCAAGCACTGGGCGCTCGCCGGCGACAGCCTGTCGCGGCCGCCGCGCGGCTACGCCGCCGATCACGTCGCGATCGACGATCTCACGCGCAAGGATTTCATCGGCCTGTGCCCGCTCGCTGCGGATGACATCACGGACAAGGCGCTCGTCCGCCGCGCCGCCGACCGTTTCGCCGCCGCCGCGCCGCTGATGCGCTTTTTGTGCGCGGCGGTGGAGATTCCGTACTGACGCAACGCAGGGCGGCGGCCGACAGGTCGCGTTACCGACCCATCAAGAACTCGAACGCCAGCGGAAACTGCATCTTGCACGGCCGGCCTTTGCAAACCGCGGGCTTGAAGCGTGTCACCAGCAGCGCCCTGGCCGCAAACTCGATCATGCGCTGATCGGTATCGCTTTCGACGCTGACATTGGTCACGACCCCCGCGGCATCGACGTCCGCGACCAGATAGAGCAGGCCGCGCGCATCGAACCGCTGGTTGGCTTTGATGATGGCGTCGAACAACGGACGCAGCCCGTCGGCGGGGAACGGTGGCTCGTCGCCAGGCTCGATGCGTTCGTAGCGGTCATGGAAAAGCTGCTTCTCGTCGTCGGAAAACTGCTCGTACCGCTTGTTGACGGGCAACGAGCCGCCGCGCATGACCTTGCGCTTGAGCATCGATCCGGTATTGGGTGCGTCCTGCTCGATTTCGGTGTCCGACTTCCCGTCGGCGGGCAGAGCCTGGCCGGCGCCCAGTCCGGCCACGACGAGAACGAGAATGCGCAGCCAGCGTGCTGAAACGGATTGCATGGGGTCTTCTGCCGAAAATTGCCAGCTGGCATATTAGCGCAGCGAATTCAACGCGCTTCCTTTGCGCGGTGGAGATTCCGTACTGACGGATGCGCCAAAGAAAACGGCGGCGCAAACATCGCGCCGCCGCTGCTGCAATGGCCGCTCGCCGACGGATCAGGTGTAGCAGTCGGAGAACAGGCTGTCGGCCCAGGTATACATGTCCTCCAGCGAATCGCCGCCGACCTGCGCTGCCGGCGCCTCGCCCAGGTCGACGCGCTGCATGCCCTTGCCCTTGACGACGCCATTGGCATCGACGATGTCGCCGTAGAGGAAGTTCGCCGAAAGCCAGGACGCCGACTTCGACGTGATCGGGCTGTAGCACGCCGAGCTGGTGGCGATGTCGGTGTCCGGCGCCTCGCCGTTGAGGGCGCGGACGATGGCATCGGCGCAGACTTTGGCTTCGGCGTTGGCCATGTGCGCCGATTTCGGCACCGCCTTGCCGTCGCTGGCCGGCACGGCGCAGCTGTCACCGATGACGTGGATGTCCGGATAGGCCGCGAGCGCATAGGTCAGCGGATCGACCGGCACGAAGCCGGCGGCATTCACGCCCAGCGATGCCGCGATGCCGCCGGCGCGCTGGTTCGGGATGTAGTTCAGCACGCGCGCGTTGCTCACCGTCAGCGCGCTGGTGACGATGCTGCGCGTCGCCGAGTTCACCGACAGCACCGGCGCATTGGGCACATACTGGATCCAGCCCTTGTGCGTGTTGTTGAAGGCGTTGGTGAAGGCTTCGGGCTCGGCCTGGATCGAGGCGTTGGCGTCGAGCACGATGACCTTGGCGCCCGTGCGGCCCTTGCGCTTGAGATAGTCGGCGACGACGCAGGCGCGCTCGTAGGGCCCGGGCGGGCAGCGATAGGGCGACTTCGGCACCGTCATGACGAAGACATCGCGGCTGCGCATGGCGGCGAGCTGGTTCTTCAGCAGCGTCGTCTGCGGCCCGGCCTGCCAGGCATGCGGCGCCTGGTTGGCGTCCCACACGCCCGGCGCCGGTGCGAAATCGATGCCCGGCGAGAGCACGAGGTGGTCGTACTCCAGATCCACGATGCCGGTCGCGGTCTGCACCGCCACACGGCCGCCGGCCGGGTCGACGCCGAGCGCCTTGCCCTGCACGATGCGCACGCCGTGATTGGTCGCCAGCGCGCCGAAGCCGAGCGTGATGCGGGTCATCGACAAGGCGCCGGTGACCACCAGATTGGAGAGTACGCAGGAGGTGTGCGCGGCGTTTGCGTCCACCAGCGTCACCTCCACGTTGCCGCCCCACATGCGCACGTATTTCGCCACCGTGGCGCCGCCGAAGCCGCCGCCGATGACCACCACGCGCGGTGCCGTGGTCTGCGCGCTTACCGCACGCGGGAGGGCCGCCAGCGAAGCGCCGGCACCGAGCATCTTGAGAAAACCCCTTCGATCGAATGTCGTCATCGTGGCCTCCTCAATCGTCATCGCCGCCATTGCCGGGCTGCGCGGCAAGGTATTCGGCGATCTTGCGCAACTGCGCGTCGGTGTAGCCGCGGGCCTGTCGATCCATGATGCCTTCGATCTTGGTGGCACGTTTCATTTCGCGCAGCTCGTTGTACAGCTCGTTGGCCGACTTGCCGGCAAGCTCGTCGAAGATTGCGCCGCCAGCAGCCGGCCCGCCGGCGGTGCGGCCAGGGCCGCGCCGGCGAACGGCAGCGCGGCGAGGACCGGCAGGACCTTCAGGTGTCGCATCTTCATGGGTTCTCCTTCGATGACATGGCTCGAATCGGCGCAGACGCAACCCGCCGGGGGATTGGCGGGCGCGCGCGCCGGCCTTCGCGTCCGGCCCGGCCAAGCGCATCGCATGTCATTCGATGCGTTCAACCTTCCCGTACTGCCCACCGGTCGCAACGGCAAACCCATGCTACGACCGAGGTCACTGCGCCCGATGGTGACTAATCCACCGTATCGGCTGAATGAATGTGCAAATCATTCGTATCGATGGTAGTCGCCCGTCGCCGATAGGCCCGGCGCATCGTGGTGGCGCCGTCCGACATCAAGTCCGAATCCGGCGAGCGGGCCGGCAGGGCGCGCCGATAATCCGCGCCATGACGCTCGACCCCGCCGCCTGCTACCGCGCCCTCGTCTCCCGCGACGCCCGCTTCGACGGCCGCCTGTTCGTCGGCGTCACCTCCACCGGCATCTACTGCCGTCCGGTATGCCGCGTGCGCACGCCGCGCGCCGCCAATTGCCGCTACTTCGCGCATGCCGCAGCGGCCGAGGCAGCCGGCTTCCGGCCCTGCCTGCGCTGCCGTCCGGAGCGCGCGCCGGGCGCGGCGCCGATGGACGCACCGCAACGGCTCGCCTGGGCGGCGGCGCAGCGCATCGAGGCCGGCGCGCTCGATGACGGCAGCCTTGCCGTGCTCGCCGGGCGGCTCGGCGTCACCGACCGGCATCTGCGTCGCGTCTTTGCCGACGCCTTCGGCGTCGCGCCAGTGGCCTTCGCGCAAACCCAGCGCCTGCTGCTGGCCAAACGCCTGCTCGCCGAGACCGCGCTGCCGATCACCGAGGTCGCGCTCGCCGCGGGCTTTCGCAGCCTGCGCCGCTTCAATGCCCTGTTCCGCGAACGCTACAGCCTGGCCCCCGGCGAACTGCGCCGCGCGGCACCGCCGGTCGCGGACGACGACGCGCTGCAACTGGCGATCGAATACCGTCCGCCCTTCGATTGGCCGCGCCTGCTGGCCTTTCTGGCGAGGCGTTGCGTGGCCGGCGTCGAGGCCGTGGCGGACGGCGAATACCGGCGCAGCGTGCGCCTGACGCAGCCGCAGGGCGAAGCCCGCGGCTGGCTGGCGATCCGCCACGATGATGATGCCGGCATCATCCGGCTGCGCGTCGCACCGTCGCTGACGCGGGCGCTGCCGGCGGTGCTGGCCGGCGTGCGCCGCCTGTGCGACACCGGCTGCGAACCCGCCGCGGTGGCCGCCGCGCTCGGCCCGCTGGCCACGGAGGCGCCGGGGCTGCGCGTGCCGGGCGCCTTTGACGGCTTCGAGATGGCGGTGCGCGCCGTGCTCGGCCAGCAGGTCACCGTGAAGGCCGCGCACACGCTTGCCGGGCGGCTGGTTGCCGCCTTCGGCTCGCCGCTGGCAACGCCGTTCGCCGACATCACGCACGCCTTTCCGCCGCCAGCGCGTCTGGCCGCCTGCGCGCTCGAAGACGTGGCCGCGCTCGGCATCGTGCGCCAACGCGCCACGGCGATCCTCGCGCTGGCGCGGGCCAGCGCGGCAGGCGCACTCGACCTCGGCCCCGCCGCCGATGTGCCGGCCACGCTCGCGCGGCTCGGCGCCCTGCCCGGCATCGGCCCGTGGACGGCGCAATACATCGCGCTGCGTGCGCTGGCCTGGCCCGACGCCTGGCCCAGCGGCGACGTGGCGCTGATCAAGGCGCTCGGCGCCGCGAACGCGCGCGAAGCCGACGCGATGAGCCTGCGCTGGCGTCCCTGGCGCGCCTACGCCACGCTGCACCTGTGGCGCCGGCTCGGCGAAACTTCATCAGGAGACTGACATGACGATCCGCTACGCAACACACATCACGCCGCTGGGCCCGATGGTTCTCGCCGCCTGCCCGGATGGCCTCTGCGGCGCCTGGTTCGAAGGCCAGGCGCATTTCGGCGGCATACGGGATGACTGGCGCGAAGACCGCCACGCACCGCCGCTGAGCGCGGCCGCGCGCCAGCTCGACGAGTGGTTCGCCGGCACGCGCACGGCATTCGATCTGCCGCTGGCGCCGCGCGGAACGCCGTTCCAGCACGCCGTGTGGCGCGAGATCGCGACGATCGCTTTCGGCGTCACCGACCGCTACGGCGCCGTCGCGCAACGCCTGGGCAAGCCCGCCGCGGCACGTGCCGTCGGCGCCGCCACCGGCCGCAATCCGCTGTCGATCATCGTGCCCTGCCACCGCGTGCAGGGCGGCGACGGCGCGCTCACCGGCTATGCCGGCGGCCTGCCGCGCAAGCGCGCATTGCTGGCGTTCGAGGCGGCGCGCGGCGTCGCGCGGTGAAACTACAGTGGTGGCGGGACGGCGCATTCGGGTGGCGAGCGCCGCGCTTGATCATCCCGTGCGCTTGACGGCACAATGCAGCGATTTCGACGCCTTGTGCTGGTTCGAACACTGCCGGCTCGGCCAGGCGCGGCTCGAGATCGTCGTCGCCACAGGAAGCACATAGCGGCGTGTCGCTACGGGCGTCGTTTCATCCGATCAGCCACGCCGAGCCGTCGCGGGCGCATTTCCAAACGTCGAGCGGATTTACGCGGGCGCGTTGCGCCGCAGGCCCCACAGCACCAATGCCGCGGCGCCGATGATGGCCGCCGCAACGCTCATCAGTCCGAAAGTGACGAGGCTTTCCTGCCACGGCGCCGCGACGCGGCCCGCGGCAGTGATCGGGGATAGCGCACCGGTGCCGAAGACTGCGGCAAGCGTCGTGAATGCCCAATTGGCATAGGTGCCGTACAGCGCGCTCCACACGGCTGCGGCCTTCAGTCGCGTCGGCAACCTGACCTCCGGCCAGATGGCGCCGAGGGCGATCAGGAACGTGCCGTTCATGACGCCCTCGAGATGAGCAGCCAGGCCCATGCGGGGATTGGCGAACTGCGTCTCGACGAGCCCGGTCAGCAGTCCGAGCAGGAACAGGAACATGCCGTGCCAGATCAGGCGGCGTCTGCAAGGATCCATGAGGTCGCTCCTCCCGTCGGCTGAATGCAAGGCTCACCCGCCCGCCCGCAGGCGTCGTGCGACCCGTCGCGCCGTGCCCCCACCACTGTAGTTTGGCGCCTGCCGCCGCTCACGGTCCCATGTAGAAGAAGTTCAGCTTGTTGCCGTCCGGGTCGCGGAAGTAACCGGCGTAGAAGCCTTCCATGCGCTGGCCCGGCGCGCCTTCGTCCATGGCGCCGAGCTCCATCGCCTTCTTGTACAGCTTGTCCACCTTTTCGCGGCTGTCGACCACCAACGCGACCATGGTGCCGTTGCCCCATGTCGCCGGCCGGCCGTCGAAGGGTGTCATCACGCCCAGGCCGGGCGAATTCGGCGAAACGCCCCAGGCGATGCCGCGCGGCGCCTCGAAGACGCGCTTGGCGCCGATCTCGCCGAGCAGTGCCTCGTAGAACGCGATGGCGCGGGGCAGGTTGTTGGTGCCGAGTGTCACGTATCCGATCATGGTCTTCTCCTGGGCTTGGGCGGCGCCGACATGGCGCTGCGGGGCGCTCAGCATACGACCTTTTCACCACCTTGCCGGCAAGCCGCTATGCTTCGCGCTTCGCCCCTACCGGAGCTTGCGATGCCGCCGCCCTCCGCCCCCGTTGCCGCGCCTGTTGCCGTCAATGCCGCCGACGCGCCGCCGCGCACGCGGCGCACCGTTTATCCCGAACCCTTCGCCTCGCGCATGGGTTTGCGCGAGAAGCGTCCGCTGGGCGATCTGTTCGGCCTGACCAATTTCGGCGTCAATCTCACGCGCCTGGCGCCCGGCGGCATCTCGGCGTTGCGCCACGCCCACTCGCGGCAGGACGAGTTCGTCTATGTGCTGTCCGGCACGCCGCTGCTGGTCACCGACAACGGCCCGCAGCGCCTCGCGCCGGGCCAGTGCGCCGGCTTCAAGGCCGGTACCGGCAACGGCCACCATCTGCACAACGACACCGCCGACGACGTGGTCTTCCTCGAAGTCGGCGATCGTTCGCCGGGCGACGAAGCGGTCTATCCGGACGACGACCTCAAGGCCGCCTTCGTCGATGGCCACTGGGTGTTCACGCACAAGGACGGCAAGCCCTACTGACCGTCGCGGCGGGGCCGGCGGGTAGAATCGGGCGAACCGTTTTCCCGAGCCCGACACCATGCCCGCCTACCGTTCCCGCACCTCCACCCACGGCCGCAACATGGCCGGCGCGCGCGCCCTGTGGCGCGCCACCGGCATGACCGACGCCGACTTCGGCAAGCCGATCGTCGCCGTGGTCAATTCGTTCACGCAGTTCGTGCCCGGCCATGTGCATCTCAAGGACCTCGGCCAGCTCGTCGCGCGCGAGATCGAGGCGGCCGGCGGCGTCGCCAAGGAGTTCAACACCATCGCGGTGGACGACGGCATTGCCATGGGCCACGGCGGCATGCTGTATTCGCTGCCCAGCCGCGAGCTGATCGCCGATTCGGTTGAGTACATGGTGAACGCGCATTGCGCCGACGCGATGGTGTGCATCTCCAATTGCGACAAGATCACTCCGGGGATGCTCATGGCATCGCTGCGGCTGAACATCCCGACCGTGTTCGTGTCCGGCGGACCGATGGAAGCCGGCAAGGTGAAGTGGCACGGCGACTATCGCATGGTGGATCTGATCGACGCCATGATCGAGGCCGGCGACAGCAAAAACTCCGACGCCGACGTCGCGCGCATGGAGCGCTCGGCCTGCCCGACCTGCGGCTCGTGCTCGGGGATGTTCACGGCAAACTCGATGAACTGCCTCACCGAAGCGCTGGGCCTGTCGCTGCCCGGCAACGGCTCGCTGCTGGCCACGCATGCCGACCGCGAGAAGCTCTTCGTCAAGGCCGGCCGCCGCATCGTCGAGCTGTGCCGGCGCTGGTACGAGCAGGACGATGCCAGCGTGCTGTCGCGCTCGATCGCGTCGTTCGCCGCCTTCGAGAACGCCATCGCGCTGGACATCGCGATGGGTGGCTCGACCAATACGGTGTTGCACCTGCTGGCCGCGGCGCGCGAGGCCGGCGTCGATTTCACGATGAACGACATCGACCGCCTGTCGCGTCGCGTGCCGTGCCTGGCGAAGGTCGCGCCGGCAACGCAGAAGTACCACATGGAAGACGTGCATCGCGCCGGCGGCATCATGGCGATCCTCGGCGAACTCGATCGCGCCGGCCTCATCAATCGCAACTGCCCGACGGTGCTGTATCCCACCCTGGGCGAGCAGCTCGACTGCTGCGACGTGATGCGCAACAAGGATGCCGAGGTACAGGCGTTCTACCGCGCCGCGCCCGGCGGCGTGCCGACGCAGACGGCGTTCTCGCAGTCGCGGCGATATCCGAAGCTCGATCTCGATCGCGCCAACGGCTGCGTGCGCGATGCCGCGCATGCCTACTCGAAGGATGGCGGTCTGGCCGTGCTGTTCGGCAACATCGCCGAGCGCGGCTGCATCGTCAAGACCGCCGGCGTCGATGATTCCATTCTCAAGTTCACCGGTCGCGCGCGGGTGTGCGAATCGCAGGAAGAAGCGGTGGAAAAGATTCTCGGCGACCAGATCGTCGCCGGCGACATCGTCGTCGTGCGTTACGAGGGCCCCAAGGGCGGCCCCGGCATGCAGGAAATGCTCTATCCGACCAGCTACCTCAAGTCCAAGGGCCTGGGCAAGGTCTGCGCGCTGCTCACCGACGGACGATTTTCGGGTGGCACCTCGGGCTTGTCGATCGGTCATGCCTCGCCGGAGGCGGCGGCCGGCGGCACCATCGGTCTGGTGGAAGAAGGCGACATCATCGAGATCGACATTCCGCGCCGGCACATCCACCTTGCCGTTGAAACTACAGTGCTGGCGGCACGGCGCGAGGCGATGGCGGCGCGCGGCGCAGCCGCATGGAAGCCCGTCGGCCGGCAACGCGAGGTCTCGGCGGCGTTGCACGCCTACGCCGCGATGACCACCAGCGCCGATACCGGCGCCGTGCGCGACGTGGCGCAACTGGCCGCGCGGTGAAGGCAGCGGCGGCGGCGGCGACCGCCTCGCCGTTCGCGCAGGCGTATGGCGGGCGCGTCTGGTCGTTGATGTCGTGGGACCAGCTCGCGGCCTTCTGGGCGCGCATCGACGCGGCGGCCGGCTGGTACGTCTACATGCTCGGCGAGCCGGTGCCGACGACGCCCGCAGATGCCGCGGCCGTCGTCGAATTCATCGCCCGCATCGATGCGCTGTTGCGCAGCGACCATCACGAAAACTACTGCGGCATCGTCTATACCGACGACATCGACGCGCCGACACTGGTGAAGATTTTCGACCCCAACAACCTGGGTTCGTCATGCGGATCGAGCAAGCATCCACCGGGGCCCGGCTGGGTGCTGTCGCGCCAGCCGCCCGACGCGCTGCCGCCGCCGCGCGTGTTGCCCGAAGCGCGTCGGCGCTGGTGGCGCGAGGGCCTCGCGGCCGGGGTGCGGGCGACGGCCTGATCCGCCCTGCCGGCCGTTGCGGCGACGCCCCGGACGGCGATTTATTCAGCGTTTCCGCGGGTATTCGGGCTTTCGTGGCCTGACGGGTGCGGGCATAGTGCGGCCATCTTTGGTGCCCGCCTGCCCCTGCCATGCCCGACCGTAGCGCGCTCAAGTTCCTCGTGGTCGACGACTTCTCGACGATGCGCCGCATCGTGCGCAATCTGCTCAAGGAGCTCGGGTTCACCAACGTCGAAGAGGCCGAAGACGGCGCCGTCGCGCTCGACAAGCTGCGCGCCGGCAAGTTCGATTTCGTCGTTTCCGACTGGAACATGCCCAACATGGACGGCCTGACGCTGCTGCAAAGCGTGCGCGCCGACCCCAATCTGAAGGGCCTGCCGTTCCTGATGATCACCGCCGAAGCCAAGAAGGAAAACATCATCGCCGCGGCGCAGGCCGGCGCTTCGGGCTATATCGTCAAGCCCTTCACCGCCGGCACCTTGCAGGAAAAGCTGGAAAAAATCTTCGACAAGATGGGGATGTGAATGGTGACCAGGGCGCGCAGCGCGAAGGCGGCAGCGTCGGCGAAGGGGAAATCGCCGGTGCGGGCGGGGACGGCAAAGGCGGCGGCGCCTTCGCGCGGCAAGGGTGCGGGCGCCGAAACCGGCGTCGTGCTCAAGGAGCTGAAGTCGCTGGCACGCGAACTGTCCAAGGCCGCCAAGGGCCTTGAAGGGCGCCGCGGCAAGAAGGGCGAACCCAAGGAAATCTCCACCGTGCTCGGCAATGTCGAGCGCATGACCGCAGAAGCGGCGACCAAATCGCTCAACGAAGCGGAGGCCGCCAAGGCGCAGGTCCAGGCGGTCCTCGACAGCCTTGGCCGCGACTGGTCGCGCAAGGGCATCGAGGCGGCCATGAAGGCGGTCAGCGCCCATCTCACGGCGATCATCGTCGCGCAGGAATTCCAAGACCTTGCCGGCCAGTCGATCCGCCAGGCCATCAAGGCGCTGGTCGGTGCGATCATCGTCGTCGATGGCGGCGGGCCGACCGAAGACCGTCGCCTGTCGCAGGACGAGGTTGACGGCCTGTTACAGAATCTGATGGCCTGAAAAGAAATCCTGTTGGCGGGTTGTCCGCCGGCATGTCTTATCATCGGGCTGCCTGAAGCATGGCTGTCGCGTCGTGGCGCGGCATTCGATGACCGCTTCTTTCACCTGCAAGGACCCGAACATGAAAGCGCTTGCCCTTACCACCCTGATCGCCGCCGGCCTCGCCGTCAGCGCCCCCGCCTTCGCCAGCAAGGATCTCGCCACCAAGAGCGGCTGCATGGCCTGCCATGCCATCGACAAGAAGCTGGTCGGCCCCTCGTATCAGGACGTCGCCAAGAAGTACAAGCCCGCCGACGAAGCCAAGCTGGTCGAGAAGGTCGTCAAGGGCGGTGCTGGTGTCTGGGGCACCGTGCCGATGCCGCCGAATGCCGCCGTCAAGCCCGACGACGTCAAGACGCTGGTGAAGTGGATTCTCGCCGGCGCCAAGTAAAGCCACGCACACGATTCACGCGCACCACGGCGGGGCCGCCACCGGCGCCCCCGCCTTTTTTTGCGTCCGCAAACTGTCAGCAGCGCGCAACGGCACGGCGGACCCCGGTTTCGTCGGCATTTCCAGATTGACATCATGGGAACGAAGTTGCCAGAATCACCTTCCGTGTCACCCCGCGCCGCTCGCGGTTGCATTGCACGTACCCCTTCCTCATGTCCCGACTGGAGCCACCCATGAAGTTCCCCGTGAAATCCGTTTCGCTCGCCGTTGTCGCCGCCATCGCCGTGATCGGCTGCGGCAAGAAGGAAGAAGCCGCCGCACCGGCGCCCGCCCCCGCCGCACCGGCCCCGATGGTGGTCAAGATCGGCAGCGTCGCACCGCTGACCGGCGGCATCGCCCACCTGGGCAAGGACAATGAAAACGGCGCCCGCCTGGCGGTCGACGAGGCCAATGCCGCCGGCACCAAGATCGGCGGCGCGGCCGTCAAGTTCGAGCTGATGTCGGAAGACGACCAGGCCGATCCGAAGGTCGGCAACACCGTCGCCCAGAAGCTGGTGGACGCCAAGGTCGCCGGCATCGTCGGCCACCTGAATTCGGGCACCACGATCCCCGCCTCGGCGATCTACAACCAGGCCGGCATCCCGGTGATTTCGGGTTCGGCAACCAATCCGGCGCTGACCGAGCAGGGCTTCAAGGTGGTGTTCCGCGTCGTCGGCCGCGACGACCAGCAGGGCCCGGCCGTGGCCAACTACCTGGCCGGCATCAACAAGCCCAAGATGGTCGCCGTCATCGACGACGCCACGGCCTACGGCGAAGGCCTTGCCAACGAAGTCGAAAAGACGCTCAAGGCCGCGGGCGTCAAGGTGCTGCCGCGCGAGAAGGGCACCGACAAGACGGTGGACTGGAAGGCCGTGCTGACCAAGGTCAAGGGCAAGAAGCCCGA
>JBGARB010000092.1:0-9114 GCA_044230495.1 Rhodocyclaceae bacterium | reverse complement strand
GCCGTCGACAACCTGACCAACGGCCCCAAGTACCGCAACCTGCTGGGCGCGAAGATCAGCGACTATTTCGACAAGACCGACTTCTACGCGCGCTTCGCGCGGCGCGAGTTCGGCCGCGTCGACGCCGTGCTGCACCAGGGCGCCTGCAGCGACACCATGCAGCACGACGGGCGCTACATGCTCGACACCAACTACCGCTGCTCGAAGGATCTGCTCGACGCCTGCCAGGACCAGGGCACGCGGCTGCTCTACGCCTCCTCGGCCGCCACCTACGGCGGCAGCGCCTCGTTCCGCGAGGAGCCGCCCTTCGAGCAGCCACTCAACGTCTACGGCTACAGCAAGCTGCTGTTCGACAACGTGGTGCGGCGCATGCTGCCCAAGGCAACCTCGCAAGTGGCAGGCTTCCGCTATTTCAACGTCTACGGCCCGCGCGAGCAGCACAAGGGCCGCATGGCCTCGGTGGCTTTTCACCATTTCAACCAGTACCGGGCGGAAGGCAAGGTGCGCCTGTTCGAGGGTCATGCGGGCTACGCCAACGGCGCGCAACAGCGGGACTTCGTGTTCGTGGGCGATGTCGTGAAAGTGAATCTCGATTTCCTCGACCGCGGTGCATCGGGCATCGTCAATCTCGGCACCGGACGCGCGCAGAGCTTCAACGAACTGGCCGCGGCGACGGTGAATGCCTGCCGCGCGCTGGCAGGCGAACCTTCGATGTCGCTGGAGGCACTGGTAGCCGGCGGCATCATCGAGTACATCGCGTTTCCCGATGCGCTCAAGGGCAAGTATCAAAGTTTCACGCAAGCCGACCTCGCGCAGTTGCGCGCCGGCGGCTATGACGGCGAGTTCCTCAACGTCGAACAGGGCGTTGCCGAGTACGTGAAATGGCTGGCGAAATGACCTACCTTGCGCTCGACGCCTTCGTCGGCAACACGCCGCTGGTGGCCTTGCAACGCATTCCGGGTGACGTCGGCGCGCCGCGCGGCAACCACGTCCTCGTCAAGCTCGAAGGCAACAACCCGGCCGGGTCGGTGAAGGACAGGCCCGCATTGTCGATGGTCATGCGCGCCCAAGAACGCGGCGAGATCAAGCCGGGCGATACGCTGATCGAGGCCACCTCCGGCAACACCGGCATCGCGCTGGCGATGGCGGCGGCGATGCGCGGCATGCGCATGGTGTTGATCATGCCGGAGAACCAGAGCATCGAACGCTGCCAGACGATGAAGGCCTACGGCGCCGAACTGATCCTGACGCCGCGCGCCGGCGGCATGGAGGCGGCGCGCGACCTGGCGGTGCAGATGGCGCGCGAGGGCAAAGGCACGCTGCTCGACCAGTTCGCCAACCCGGACAATCCGCGCGCGCATTACGAGACGACCGGTCCGGAAATCTGGCGCGACACGCAAGGCCGGATCACGCATTTCGTCTCCAGCATGGGCACGACCGGCACCATCATGGGTTGTTCGCGCTTCCTGAAAGAGGTCAACCCGGCGGTGCGGATCGTCGGCTGCCAGCCGGAGGAGGGCTCGCAGATCCCGGGCATCCGCAAGTGGCCCGAGGCCTACCTGCCGAAGATCTTCGAGCGTTCGCGTGTCGATCAGATCGAATATGTGTCGCAGGCGGACGCCGAATCCATGACGCGGCGGCTGGCGGCCGAGGAAGGCATCTTCGCCGGCATCTCGTCGGGCGGCGCGTTGTGCGTCGCGCTGCGCATCGCCGCGACGGTCGACAACGCGACGATCGTCAGCATCGTCTGCGATCGCGGCGACCGCTATCTCACCACGGGTGTGTTTCCGGCCTGACGCCGCGCAAGGCGCCGTCCCGCCACCACTGTAGTTTCAGTCGGGCAGGGCGATGCGGTTGTCGGTGCTGAACTGGTAATCGCGGAAGACCTGCTCGGCGGTGAGCAACTGCCAGCTGCCGTCCGCCTGCTGCCGGCTGGTGTCCTTGAGCCGGTAGGTGAGGTGCCCGCAGGTCCAGCAGTCGAAATTGCGCATCTGCGTGCACAGGCATGTCTTGTCGCGGACGTGGATCTTCTTTTCGCCCGGGTGCGCGGCGACCTCGCGGTTGTAGGCCTCGATGTATTGGCAACTGCCCTTGGCGTCGAGCAGATAGCCGTAGGCTTCGCAGTTCGGGCGGATGCCGTCGCCGATCGCCGGGCTGTTCTTCAGCATGCGCATGGGATAACCGGTCGGCGAGATGGTGTTGACCTCGATGTCGTCTTCGTCGGCGCGGAAATACTCCTGCTTGACCTTGTCGGGCAGCCCGCACTCGCGGGTGACGGTGAAGCGCGTGGCGACCTGCACGGCCGCGGCCCCCGCTTCAAGAAAGCGCGCGGCGTCCGATCCGGTGAAGATGCCGCCGGCGGGAACCAAGGGGATGGCGAGGTTCTCCTGCTTGAGCCAGGCCTGGATTTCGCCGACGATGGTGGCCAGGTCGTAGTTCGCCCAATCCATGCCGAAACCCAGATGGCCGCCGGCCAGCGGACCCTCGACGACGACGTAGTCCGGCAGCCGGCCGGTGCGCGCGCTCTTCTTGATGAAAAGCTGCAGGGCCCGCAGGCTGGACACGATGATGCCCATGTAAACGTCGCGAAAGCGCGGGTGGTCCTCGACCAGCGCGAACGAACCCAGATGCAGGCCGGCGGCGAGCGTGATGCCGTCGATGCCGGCGTCCATCGCCGAGCGCAGCCGCGCACGCAAGGTCTCCCGCGGCGCGTTCATGGTCAGCTTTTCCATGCAGTTGATGAAGACGAGACCCGAGCCGCGCTTGCGCCCGACGGCCCCGCCGACATGCAGCTGCGTGGCTTCCTCGAGCCGCGCCAGATCGAACTGCACGTCGGACTTGTCGCTGTTCTCGACGTTGTACTTGTACTGGCGCAGCTTGTCCTTGACGTACTTGGTATTGAAGCGACGATCCGAGACCGTCGGTACCATGGCATCCGAGATGTGGCCGATGCCACCGAGGCGGGCGACTTCGAGGGCGAGGTCGGCAGTGGAAATGTCCACGCCCATGCCACCGGAGATGATCGGCACCAGTTCATGGCGGCCGAGCCGAAAGCGAAAATCGTCTACCCGCTTCATCGCGGTGGTCTCCGTTGTTGTCGGCCGCCCGGTGCGTACCGTTGCCATCGCGCGTGCCGTTGCACCCCGCTCCTCTGCAGCGGATACTAACAGAGTGAAACCGGTCTTCATTCCACTGGCGATGGGTCGAGCAGTGTATGCGCTGGCGCTGACGGCCTGCTTGCTGCTTGCCGCTGCCGTGGCTGCGCAACCGGCGCCTGCGCCACAGGTGACGCTGGCCAACGTGTGGCGCAGCGGCTTCGAGGTGAAGGATTTCCTCGTCAGCGAAAAGTTCGACGGCGTGCGTGCCATATGGGATGGCCGCGAACTGCGATTTCGCAGCGGGCGGCCGGTACCGGCGCCGGTCTGGTTCGTTGCCGCCTTGCCCGCCGTGCCGCTCGACGGTGAACTGTGGCTGGGGCGCGGGCGATTCGACGAAATGTCCGCCATCGCGCGCAGCGACGGCGACGACGGGCGCTGGCGGCAGGTGCGCTATCTCGTCTTCGACCTGCCCGAGGCGCCTGGGTCGTTCGCAGAGCGGGTCGCTGCCATGCAGGTGCTGCTGGGCAGCGACGATGCGCCGGCGATTCCGTGGGTGCGTGCGGTGCGCCAGTTCCACGTGGGCAGCGAGCGGGCCTTGCGCAAGGAGTTGGCCAGGGTCGTGGCGGCGGGCGGCGAGGGGCTGATGCTGCACCGGGCCGACGCGCCGTGGCGCAGCGGTCGCGGCGACGACCTGCTGAAACTCAAACCTTTCGAGGACGCCGAGGCCACGGTGGTGGGCCACGAGGCAGGCAAGGGTCGGCTGCGGGGGCAGGTTGGCGCGCTCCTGATGCAGATGCCGGAAGCGCAAGGCGGCGGCCGCTTCCGCCTTGGCGCCGGCCTCACCGACGCGCTGCGCCGCAATCCGCCGCCGCTTGGCACGCGGATCACGTACCGCTACACCGCGCTGACGAAGAACGGCCTGCCGCGTTTCCCGCGCTTCTGGCGCGTGCGTGCGGACCCGTGAGGCCGCGTCAGGTCATGTAGAAGACGCAGATCTTGTTGCCGTCGAGGTCGCGGAAGTACGCGGCATAGAACTGGTTGTCGCGCTGGCCCGGTTCGCCTTCGTCGGTGGCGCCGAGCGAAAGCGCCTGTCGGTACAGATTGCCGACCATTGCCTTGCTGGTCATCGACAGCGCCACCATGCTGCCGTTGCCCACCGTTGCCGGCTTGCGATCGAACGGCAGCATCACGCCGAAGGCGGCGCAGGTCGGGCCGAAGGACCAGACCACGCCGCGCTCGCTTTCCATCAACCGGCTGCCGCCGATGGCGTCGAACAACTTGTCGTAGAACGTCGCCGCGCGTGGCAGGTCGTTGGTACCGACAGTGATATAGCCGATCATGTCATGCCTCCCGAATGGCCGCCCAGAGGGAGGCATGCGCCCCCGCGGGGGGCAGCGAACGAATGTGAGCGTGGGGGTCCATTCTTGCTCCTCAGGGTTCGTCCGCGAGTTCGTCGTGCATGAACGGCACGTACGCCAGCGGATCGTTTTCGAATCGCAGCCAATCGGGCCGCATCTTGCTCGTGAAGGGGTAGGAAAAGCCCTGCGCGTTCACCGTCCAGTGCGAGGCCAGCGCGCCGACGATGGGGTGCTTGCGCCACATCTCCGGGCGCAGTTCGACGTAGCGCGGATGCGAGGTAACGCTGTTGTCGGCGAAGTAGATGACGCCGGCCATGGCGGCCACCACCGCGGCGGTGACGACGCGGCTGTTGCGGATCACATGCGCCGCCAGCGGCGAATCGGCAGCGCGGATGCTGTGAAACGTCACCCGATGGGCATATTCTGTGACGACGAAGATCATCCGGAAAATGTGGGTAAAGGCGCCGACCATCGAAAACAGCAGCGCCCAGATCGGCACCCAGAAGATGCGCGCGGCACGCTCGCCGTCGCTGCCCTTTTCGAAATGCTCTGGCGAGGCAAAGCGATCCACCGCCTGCTTGACGTTGTGCATCTGCGTCGCAGCGAACAGCTCGCGGCCGACCGTGTCCTCATTCATGTCGATGTGAAACGCGCAGTCGAGACAACCCAGGCGAACCTGCAGAAAGCGCGTCGCCGCAGGCAGCGCCGCGAAAGCCGGCCAGTCGAGGCCGGGCGGAACCTTGGCCGTCGCATTGGCCTCCAGCGCCGCACGCACGCGCTGCGGCCCATCGGCCGAGCCGGCGGACTTCCGGTAAACGTCGTCGTAGACCGCTCGCAGTTCGGCCACCACCTGCCGGTAAGCCGAAAACGACTGCGCGCCGTACTCCTTGAGCCAGTCCCGTTGCATCAGTTCGTGGATCAACGCCGGGCGATCGGCGGCAAAGCGTTTCTGGTCGAGCACCGAGCCGAGCACAGGAAAGAGCGCCAGGAAGGCCTTGCCTTCGGCGCTGCGGATGACCCGTTCGTCGCGCTCGATGCCTTGCAGCGAATAGATGCGCTCTTCCAGCGATCGACGTACCAGCGTCAGCGTGGCCACCTGCTGGCGCTCGGCGCCGAGGTTCTCGCGTTTGGCTGGCAGCATTTCGAAGGCGATGTGGATGACGGCGTGGCCGGCGAGGAGGATCGCCGCCAACCCGCCCATCAGTTGCCAGACCGGCAGATGCTTGTTCCGCTGCGTGGCGTAGCGTATCCACATGCGCAGCAGCACGAAGCCGACCACGACCACGACGGCCAGGGTCCGCAATGCCCAGGTGATCTCCGCCGAGGAGCGCATGACGTAGAAATCGATGACCTTGCCTTGCGCCCACCACGTGAGCAGGATGCACGCCAGGCTGATGGCCAGCGCGACGCCGATGCGCAGCGGCCAGAGGTAGTTCATCTTTTCGCAGTGCTTGAACCAGCCGGCGAGGAAGAGCAGCGACACGGCGAGGCCGGAGATCAGCCGGCCCCAGTGTTCGATGGCGCGCGTGTCCTGCTCGACCACCTGGGAGCCGATCTGGTCGAGCAGCATGACGCCGAACGACAGCTCCAGCCACAGGTACACCGGCGTGGCGACGATGAGGAACAGCAAGTGGTGATAGCGGAACCCGTCCTTGCGGTTGCCCGGTATCGAGTTGTCCTGATTGAGCAGGTGCAGCGATGCGCTGGGGATCATGGGCGACGCCCGGCGAAGCAGGAGCGGCCGATGTTAGCAGAGGCGATTGATGGCCCCATTGCAAGATCTGGTGGTGGTGGCACGGCGCATTCGTGCGGCAAAGGATCGACGACGGCCAAAAGCCGCGTTTGTGAGTCGATAAACGCAATTTCGTTGTCGCCAGCCACGGCGCGGTGGACAATGCGCGCTCCCGTCATTCCGGACCGCCGATGTCCCTTCCGATTTCCCGCTGTTGGCTGGTCATCGCCCTGCTGTGCGCAGGGCCGACGTACGCACTTGATCTCGTGCCTTACGACGCTGGCGCGTTCGACAAGGCCCGTGGCGCCGGCAAGGTCACCGGCTTGCTGTTCCACAGCGGCTGGTGTCCGATCTGCGTGATGCAGGAGCGCAGCCTGAAATCGCTCAAGGACGACGCTGCGCTGGCGCAGGTGACCGTCTTCCAGGCCGATTTCGGAAAGGAGGATGCCTTGCGCAAAGCCCACGGGGTGACCAGTTTTTCGACGCTGGTGATCTTCCGCGGGGGCGAGGAACGCGCGCGGACCACGGGCGAATTCCAAGCACTGGCGCTGAAGGCATTGTTCGGCAAGGCGCTGTAGGAATCCGCGCGTGACCGCCGTCGCGCAGACCTTCGTACCGGCCAGCATCGGCATCAGCTACGCTGCCGGCATGCTCACGGCGCTATCGCCGTGCGTCTTGCCGCTGTTGCCCATGGTGGTGGGCGGGGCCATGCAGAGCCATCGGTCCGCGCCACTGTGGATGGGCGTCGGCATGACCACGGCCTTCGCGGTGGCCGGCTTCATTCTGGGCGCGCTCGGCCCCGCCGTCGGCCTCGATGCGGAATGGGTCCACCAGGCGGCGGCGATCAGCCTGATTGCGTTCGGCGTCGCGCTGTGGATCGATCCGTTGGCGCGTGCGGTTTCGCGCTTGGTCGAGCCGTTGGCCTGGTCGGCCGATCGCCTGGCCGGTGCCGTCGGCCACGAGTCGCCGGCGGCGGCCCTGTTCTTTGGCGGCCTGCTGGGTCTGGCGTGGACGCCCTGCGCCGGGCCGATGCTGGTGTCCGCGCTGGCGCTGGTGGCGACCGGACGCGACGCGACGCTCGGTGCATTGCTGCTCGGTTTGTTCGGGGCAGGTGCGGCGACGCCCCTGGTGCTCGCGGCCTACGCCTCGCGGGCAGGATTCGCGCGTTTCAAGGGCTGGGCACTCGGCCATGGCAGCGGCCTGCGCCATGCCTTCGGCATCCTGGCGATCGCCTCCGGCATCTTTATCATGACCGGGCTCGATCGCCTGCTGGCGACGCAGGCGCTGGGCTGGCTTCCCGACGCCTGGCTGTCGCTGATTACCAGCCTTTGACGCTCAGAACTCGCCGGCGGCGCCGGCCTTCATGATCTGGTCGATGGCCTCGCGCACGCCGATGGCCTTTTCGCGCAGGCTGGCCGACATCTGGTTCGGGTTCTTGCTGCTGTCGAGCCAGCGCACGTCCCAATCCAGCGTGATCAGCCAGATTTTCTTGTAGGCATCCTCGACGACGGCAACCCGGCAGGGCAGGAAGGCGGCGAACTCGAGACTCAGGTCGAGAATCTCGCGGGCGACCACCGAGTCGCAGAAGGTGAAGAACTCGACGCGCGGCGTGTCGGTCTTGCCGGTAACGGCGATGACGTCCTTCCACAACGGGTTGTGACCGACGAACTTGAAGTTGATTTCGTTCGCCTTGAGCTTCATGGCGTCGACGACTTCGTCGTACTTGAGCCCTTCCTTCGCGGGGTACTTGACCACCATCATGGCGATCATGTCGCGCAGCGAGAACGGGTTCATGGACATGACCGAGCCGACGAAATTCGCGCGTGCCTCGGCACTGATCGATTCGGCGATGGTGTTCGGGACGTTGTTTTCCTTCGGCCGCGTCGGCGGCATCTGGAAATTGAACGGCATGGCCGGCGCGGCGGCCGGCGCGGGCGGCGGCGCCACCTTCGCGTTGGCACCGTCGGCGCTATGCGCCGGCAGGCCAGCGGCGATCAAGGCAAGGGCGGCTGCAAATCGGATGGCGCGGCTATGACGCATGGTGATCTCCAAGGCGGATCGCGCGAAGCGGCACGTGCCGCCCCGCGCGAAGGTGTTGCAGGGGCGAAGCGCAGCTTACTTCTTCACCGTACCAGCTGCCTTGGACGCCGCATCGGCGCCCGCCTTGGCGGCATCGGCACCGGCCTTCGCGGCATCGGTCGTCGCCTTGGCGCCGTACTTCGCGCTGTCGGCACCGGCCTTCGCGCCCGACTTGGCCGCGCCCGTACCGGCCGCCGCGCCAGCCTTGGCGCCCGCCGTACCGGCACTGCCGGCGGCCGCGCCCATGTCGGCCGCTGCCTTGGGCATGGCGTTCATGGCGGTCGACATGGCCGACATCATCTGCATCATGAGCGCCGGATTCATCATCTTCATCATGGCGTCCATCATCTGCGGATTGGTCATGGCGCCGACCCACTGATTCATGACTTCGGGCGAGACCATCTGCATCATGCCGTTGATCATCTTCGGATCGGTCATGGCGTTGATCCACGGCGTCCACAGCTTCGGGTCGGCCATCGCCATCATGCTGTTCATCATCTTCGGATCGGTCATGGCGTTCATCCATGGCGTCCAGATCGCCGGGTCGGCCATGCCGACCATGCTGTTGATCATCTTCGGATCGAACATCGCGTTCATCCACGGCGTCCAGATCTTCGGATCGGCCATCGAGGTCATGCTGGCCATGAGCTTGGGATCGGTCATCGCCGCCATCCACGGCTCCCACAGCTTGGGATCCATCATGCCCATCATGCTGTTCATCAGCTTGGGGTCGGTCATCGCCGTGACGAAAGGCATCCACACCTTGGGCTCGACCATGCCCATCATGGCGTTCATGAATTTCGGATCGGTCATCGAGGTGATGAACGGCGTCCACACCTTCGGATCG
>JBGARB010000014.1:0-40726 GCA_044230495.1 Rhodocyclaceae bacterium | reverse complement strand
TCACCACCAGCAACAGCCCGCAAACACCTACACCTATCGGTTGTCTGTTTGTTAAAGATCGGCCGCTTTCCGTGTTGCTCAGCAGCGAAGAGGCGCGAATTATACGGATACCTCTTCACCAGTCAACAACATTTCAACGATCTGAAGACCTCGCCCGTAGAATCCGTCACCATGGATACATATCCCCTTGTTCGCGCTGCGCTTTTCAAGCTCGCGCCAGAATCCGCCCATGAACTGACCCTGCGTGCGCTGACTGTACTGTCGCCACTTGCACCGCAGGCACCAGTCGTTGCCCATGAACGCGCAGTGAGCGTCATGGGACTGACATTCCCGAATCGGGTGGGCCTTGCTGCCGGCCTCGACAAGAACGCGGTCGCAATTGATGGCCTTGCATCGCTGGGCTTTGGTTTCGTCGAAGTCGGTACGGTGACGCCGCGTGCGCAGCCCGGGAATCCGCGTCCCCGCCTATTCCGATTGACCGACGAACGAGCCATCATCAATCGCATGGGATTCAACAACGATGGGGTGGATGCCCTGGTGCGGCATGTCGCCGCGCGCAGAACTCGGACGATTCTCGGAATAAACATTGGCAAGAACGCTGCGACTCCAATGGAGTCGGCAGTCGACGACTATTTGGCCTGTTTTGACAAGGTTCATGCACACGCCAGCTACGTCACGATCAACATTTCCTCGCCCAACACCAAGAACCTGAGGCAGCTTCAGGGCGGCGACGACCTTGACCTCCTGCTGGGCAAACTCAAGGCGCGCCAGTCCCGGCTCACTGACGACCACGGGCGCTACGTCCCCTTCGCGCTGAAGATCGCACCCGATCTGGATGATGTGCAGATCGTCGACATTGCCGATCGACTGCGCAAGCATCAAGTCGATGCCGTCATCGCGACGAACACCACCACGTCGCGTCAAGGTGTCGAATCCTCGGGGCACAGTGCCGAAGCCGGTGGGCTGTCGGGTGCGCCTCTACGCGAACGAGCAACCGATGTCGTTGCCAAACTGGCTAGAGCGCTTGGCAACGAACTGCCGATCATCGGAGTTGGCGGCATTTTTTCCGGGGCCGACGCGCTGGAGAAGATCCAGGCAGGGGCGAGTCTCGTGCAGATCTATACAGGATTGATCTATCGGGGACCAACGCTGGTCACGGAATGTCGACGCGCGTTGGCCCACGCCGAATAGGGACATTGTGCGCGTTGACCCGAACGGGCATTTGCCGGTTGCAGACATCGCGCCGATAATCGTCGCTTTCCAACAAGCGCAAAGACTTCTGATGCAGCGTCGGCAGCATCAACGGGCGAAATGACTTCGTATCTCTTCGTGATTCTCGGCGCAGTGCTGGTCAACAACGTCGTCTTTGTGCGAATCCTCGGCTTGTGTCCGTTCATGGGGGTTTCCAAGAAGCTCGATACGGCCGTCGGTATGGGCGCAGCAACGACTTTCGTGCTGACAATGGCTTGCGGTACAAGCTACGTCATCGACCATTGGCTGCTGATTCCCAATGGACTCCAGTACCTGCGTACGCTCTCGTTCATCGTCACGATTGCGGCAATAGTCCAACTGACGGAACTGATCATCCAGAAGACCAGTCCGCTGCTGCATCAGGTACTGGGCATCTATCTGCCACTGATCACGACCAATTGCGCCGTTCTCGGTGTGCCACTTCTCAATGTAGGACTGGAGCACGATTTCATATCCTCGCTGCTGTTCGGCTTCGGGAGTGCGCTCGGTTTCAGCCTTGCCCTTCTCCTGTTCGCCGGGCTGCGCGAGCGGCTCGAAGCCGCCGATGTTCCGGTGGCATTCCGTGGCACTGCGATTGCCATGATCACCGCAGGGCTCATGAGCCTGGCGTTCATGGGATTTGCCGGCCTGGACAAGTACCGCTGATGTTGTCCGCAGTCCTGGTCATGGCGCTCGGCGCCGTCATCCTCGGCGCCGCCCTCGGATATGCATCCGTTCGGTTTCGCGTTGAGGGTGACCCGTTGGTCGAAAAGATCGACGCGATCCTGCCGCAGACACAGTGCGGACAGTGCAATTACCCCGGCTGCAAACCTTATGCCGCCGCCATTGCCAAAGGCGAAGCCGACATCAACCAATGCCCACCGGGCGGCGAGGAAGGCATCCGCAAGCTGGCCGACTTGCTTGGCCGTGAGTTCAAACCGCTGTCGGCAGAGCACGGCATTGAAAAGCCCAAAGCCGTCGCCGTTATCGATGAACAAACGTGCATCGGCTGCACGCTCTGTATTCAGGCCTGCCCGGTCGACGCCATTGTCGGCGCGGCAAAGCAGATGCACACGATCGTCGCCGACCAATGTACCGGTTGCGAACTCTGTCTGCCCCCGTGCCCGGTCGACTGTATCTCGATGCAGCCCATTGCCGAGACGGTCGACACGTGGAAATGGAAGTACCCGATCTTCGCGCTGACCCGCGCTGCCACGCAGCGGACAGCGGAACCGACATGATTCGCGCATTGTTCGATTTTCATGGTGGCGTCAAGCCTGACTATCGCAAGGGCGAGTCGATGCTGCGCCCGATCGGGACGGTACCGATTCCCGCGCAACTCGTCATTCCGCTGCACCAGAGCATTGGGGGCACGCCCCGTCCGGTGGTTGCGGTTGGCGAACGGGTGCTCAAGGGGCAACGCATCGGCGAAGCGGACGGCAACGTTTCTGCCGCGGTTCATGCCGCTTCATCCGGAACTGTCGAAGCCATCGAACCGCGCTTGATGCCACATACGTCCGGACTTTCCGCCCAGTGCGTCGTCATCGCGACGGACGGCAAGGACGAGTGGATCGCTCGCAAGCGCTTTGACCTCGATACCGCGACTGCGGAGCAGACGCGCGCCTACCTGCGCGACATGGGGGTCGTCGGTCTGGGAGGCGCCGTATTCCCAACGCACGCGAAGCTCAATCCGGGGCGTCGCGGCCAACTCGATACGCTTGTCCTCAATGGCGCCGAGTGCGAACCGTTCATCACCTGCGACGATGCGCTCATGCGCGAACGGTCGGCCGACATCCTGTCCGGTGCCAGAATCATGCAGCGGCTGCTTGCCGCGCAGCGTGTTGTCGTCGGCATAGAAGACAACAAGCCGGAGGCGGTTGCCGCGATGCGTGCCGTGTCCGGCGACATCGAGATCGTCACCGTTCCCACGCGCTATCCGGCCGGGGGCGCGAAGCAACTCATCCGCGTGCTGACCGGTATCGAGGTGCCTCACGGCGAGCGCTCAACCGACTACGGCGTACAGTGTTTCAATGTCGGCACCGCATTCGCCGTCCATGAAGCGATTGTGCTTGGAAAGCCCCTTGTGTCGCGCATCGTGACTGTCGCGGGCAATGTCGAGACCGCCGGCAATTTCGATGTGCCCCTGGGCATGTCGATGCGCGATGTGGTTGCATTGGCACATCCGGCGACCGACACCGACCGCTTGATCATGGGAGGCCCGATGATGGGCCTTCGCATGCCGAACGACACAGTCCCTGTCGTCAAGGCGACCAACTGCATCCTAGTCGGCTCGCCGTCACTTTTTCCACCGCCAGAGCCAGAAATGCCCTGCATTCGTTGCGGCGATTGCGCACGAGCCTGCCCGGCAGACCTGCAACCGTTCGAGCTGTATTGGTTCGCCCGCGGACGCCTCTACGGCAAAGCCCAGGAATACCATCTGTTCGACTGCATCGAATGCGGATGCTGCGCCTACGTTTGCCCATCACGCATCCCGCTCGTAGACTATTTCCGCCACGCCAAGAGCGAAATCTGGTCACGAGAACGCGAAAAGGCGGCCGCCGATGCGGCACGCGAACGTCATGAATTCCGCCAACTCCGCGAGAACCGCGAAAAGGAAGAACGGGCGCTCAAACTCGCCGCTAAGACTGCCGCCGGTCGTGAAAAGGCAGCCGCCGCGCTTGCCGAAGCGACGCGGCTGGAAACCCTGCCCAGCGTGACACCCGAACAGGAAGCGAAGCGGGCGCTGATTGCAGCGGCGCTCGAGCGGGCCGCTCAGCAATGCGGGCAGGCCATGCCGATCAACACTGATACCCTTACCCCGGAACAGCAAGCGGAGATTGCCAGCATCGACGCGCGTCGCGCCGAGATCCGCGAAGCCGCGCGTCCGGTCCTTCCGGACGATGCCTGAGCCATGCCTTTGCCAATGAACAATTCCCCGTTTGTGGTCGCGCGTGCCAGCGTTCGATCCGTGATGATGCGAGTGCTCGTGGCTCTGGTTCCCGGGATCGTCGCCTATGTCTGGTTCTTCGGCTGTGCGATCCTGGTCCAGATTGCCTTGGCGTCGATTACAGCGTTGCTTGCCGAGGCGATCATGCTCGGTCTGCGCGGCAAACCACTTTCCCCGTTCCTCAGCGATGGCTCGGCGCTCGTCACGGCATGGCTGATCGCCCTGACGTTTCCGTCCATCGTTCCGTGGTGGATTCTGGTCTTCGGCACGCTGGTTGCAATCGTGGTCGCCAAACACCTCTACGGGGGCCTGGGTCAGAACCCGTTCAATCCGGCCATGGTCGCCTTTGCGTTGATGATCGTTGCCTACCCGCTGCAGATGTCGCAATGGACGGCGGCCGGGTTTACGGACTTTGCTGCCCAGATGCAGGCCATCTTCGGCGTGCGCACGCTGGACGGCATCACCATGGCAACGCCGCTGGACGCCCTGCGCACCGTCCTGCGCGACCCGGAACAGCGCGCGTTGATCGGCGGCATGGTGCAACCGGGCGCAACCTTCGGCAACATCGGCGGCAGAGGTTGGGAGTGGGTTGCGGTTGGCTACTTGCTCGGTGGTGTGTGGCTGCTCCAGCAACGCATCATCACCTGGCACATGCCGGTTTCGTTCCTGGTCGCGATCACGGCAGTCTCCGGCGCCTTCCATCTTTTTGACGGCTACCGCTTTGCCGACCCGGGCATGCACCTGTTTACAGGTGGCGCCATGCTGGCGGCCTTCTTCATCGTCACCGATCCGGTTTCCGGCTGTACGACGCCGCGAGGAAAACTGATCTTTGCGGCGGGGGCCGGAATCCTTACATGGATCATCCGCGCATTCGGCGCCTATCCGGATGGCATCGCGTTCGGTGTCCTGCTTATGAACATTGCGGCGCCACTGATCGACATGCATACGCAACCGCCGGTATTCGGCCACAAGTCCGGCAAAGGACCGGCATCATGAATGCGCACGAGTCCGCCTCGGCGCCTGACGCCAATGTGCCAGCCGATACCGCGCTTTACCGTGAGCCGGGGATCGCGCGCATCGCCGCACGTACCGCCGGGGTGCTCCTGCTGTTTACGCTGGTGTTCACCGCACTGATGGCGGGCATGCATGCCGCCACGAAGGATCGTTTGGCTGCCAGCGCATTGGAGCAGAAATTGCGCCTGATCGGCGAAGTCCTGCCGCGGTCGCAATACGACAACGATCTGATTGCCGATTCGCTCACGCTGCCGCCCCTCGCAATACTTGGCAACACTGGGCCGACCCCGCTCTACCGTGCACGGCTTGGCGATGAACCTGTCGCGGTCGTATTCGAGACGGTGGCAAACGATGGGTACTCGGGACGCATCGACCTGCTGGTCGCCATTGCGGCAGACGGGCGCCTGCTTGCCGTCCGCGTCACGCAGCACAGGGAGACCCCCGGATTGGGCGATTACATCGACCCTCGCAAGGACCGAAACAAGGTGCGCCCGTGGATCACGCAGTTCTCCGGCAAGGGATTCGACGAAGTGCCGTTTGCCCGCTGGCAAGTTCGCAAGGACGGCGGTGCGTTCGATCAAATGGCCGGCGCGACGATTTCGGCGCGTGCGGTCACGCGCGCCAGCGGCCGCGCCCTGTCTTGGGCGCTGCCACGATTGCCCGACCTCTTTTCGCTGCCCAGGGATGCGGAGCCGAACGCGGCGGATTTGGAGAAAGCCCCATGAATGCGATGAAAGAGATTGCATGGAACGGTCTTTGGAAGCAGAACGCGATCCTCGCGCAACTGCTCGGCCTTTGCCCCCTGCTCGCCGTCAGTACCAACTTCGTCAATGCCTTCAGCCTCGGTTTGGCGACCATCCTCGTCATGATGCTGGCCAATGTCGGCATCTCCCTGATGCGGGCCTTCATTCCGTACGAAATCCGCATTCCGATCTTCGTGCTGATCATTGCCGCGCTGGTGACCGTCGTCGATCTCGCTTTCAACGCCTTCCTGCATGAACTCTATCTGGTACTCGGCATCTTCATTCCGCTGATCGTCACCAACTGCATCGTGCTGGCCCGCGTGGAGGCTTTCGCCGCCAAGAACGGGCTGCGCGCGTCGCTGTTCGACGGGTTGATGATGGGACTCGGCTTCCTCTGGGCGATCTGCCTGCTGGGCTTGCTGCGCGAACTCCTTGGTCAGGGGACGCTGTTTTCGGGCATCGAGATGCTGGTACCGACTGTCGTCCCGATTCAGGTGCTGCCGGAAGCGTATCCGGGTTTCCTGATCGCCATCCTGCCGCCGGGCGCGTTCTTCATTCTCGGATTGATGGTGGCCGCGCGCAACTTCATCGAATCCCGCACCCAGCGCCGCGCCGCGGCTGCAAGTCGCGCCGCAACCATCGCGCTGGCATGAACGCCGCCAAACGGGCCGAGATCTTCCGTCGACTCGCAGAACGCGATCCCAACCCGCGCAGCGAACTGGAATACGCCACGCCGTTCCAGTTGCTGGTGGCCGTGGTGCTCTCCGCGCAGGCCACCGACAAGGGCGTCAATCGCGCCACGCGGCCGCTGTTCCGGGCGCATCCGACGCCGCAAGCCCTGGTTGCGCTTGGCGAGGACGGCATTGCGGACTACATCCGCACCATCGGCCTGTATCGCACCAAGGCAAGAAATGTCGCCGCGCTCGCGCAGCAGATCGTCGAGCGGCACGGCGGCGAGGTCCCCCGTTCGTTCGATGCGCTCGTCGCCTTGCCGGGCGTAGGACGCAAGACAGCCAATGTGGTGCTCAACATCGTGTTCGGCGAGCCGACCATCGCGGTCGATACGCACATCTTCCGCGTCGCCAATCGCACAGGGCTGGCACCCGGCAAGGACGTCGGCGCCGTCGAGGCCCGATTGCTCAAGGTCGTCCCCGACCCGTTCCGCCTGCATGCCCACCACTGGCTGATCCTGCACGGACGCTACATCTGCAAGGCGCGTACCCCCGACTGCCCGCGCTGCGCGATTGCCGATCTGTGCGACTTCAAGGAGAAGACGTGTGTACAACCCGACGCGTGAGCAGTCTCGCCGCTTCCTGATCGAGGCATGGCGCAAACACGTCGCCAAGGTCCCCGCCAGCGGCCTCGAAATCGTGACCGCCGATGTCATCGCCATGCATCCCGAGTACCACGCGTTGCTGGCGTCGGACGATGCGATCGAGCGCGAGTGGACGCCCGAACAGGGGCAAACCAATCCCTTCCTGCACCTCTCGATGCATCTGGCCATCGAGGAGCAGTTGGCCATCGACCAGCCACCGGGCCTGCGCGCCGCATTCGAAACCCTGCGCACGCGCACGGACCGGCACACGGCGCTGCATGCCGTGCTCGACGCATTGGGCGAAGTCATGTGGCGAGCGCAGCGCGACAACGCCCCCATGGATGCCGCAGCTTACGTCGAGGCGGTGCGATGCGCAGTGCCACCACGACTGTAGATTGCGGCACGGCCATTCTGTAAGCGATTTGTCAGCTAGTTGCACGTAGCGCGCGCCGGGCTGCGATAATCAAGCGCACGTACCGGGAGAATTCATGAATCTGCGTTTCGAGGGCACGGCGGACTACGTCGCCACGCCCGATCTGATGCTGGCGGTCAATGCCGCGATCACGCTGCAGCGGCCGCTGCTCATCAAGGGCGAGCCGGGGACCGGCAAGACGATGCTGGCCGAGGAAGTCGCACGGGCGCTCGGCCTGCCGCTGCTGCAATGGCACATCAAGTCCACCACCAAGGCGCAGCAGGGGCTCTACGAATATGACGCCGTATCGCGACTGCGCGATTCCCAACTGGGCGACGCGAAAGTCAAGGACATCGCGAACTACATCGTGCAAGGCGTGCTGTGGCAGGCGTTTACCCATGACGGCCCGTGCGTGATCCTGATCGACGAGATCGACAAGGCCGACATCGAGTTCCCCAACGACCTGCTGCGCGAACTCGACCGCATGGAATTCCACGTTTACGAAACCCGCGAGACCATCCGCGCGCAGCAGCGCCCGCTGGTATTCATCACCTCCAACAACGAGAAGGAGTTGCCGGACGCTTTCCTGCGTCGCTGCTTTTTCCATTACATCAAGTTCCCGGACAAGCCGACCATGGAGCGCATCGTCGGCGTGCACTTCCCGACGCTCAAGCAGGACTTGCTGCGCGAGGCGCTTGGCGTGTTCTTCGAGCTGCGCGAGGTGCCGGGCCTGAAGAAGAAGCCTTCGACGTCCGAGTTGATCGATTGGCTCAAACTGCTGCTCGCCGAGGACATCCCGGCCGAAGCGCTGCGTGCCAAGGATCACAAGGTCATCGTGCCACCCCTGGCTGGTGCGCTGCTCAAGAACGAGCAGGACGTGCATCTGTTCGAGCGGCTGGTGTTCATGGCGCGACAGAACCGGTAGCACCGCAATGCTCGTCGACTTCTTCCTGCACCTCAAGGCGAAGAAGCTGCCGGTATCGACGCGCGAATTCCTCACGCTGCTCGAAGCCATGCAGGCGCGCGTGGCCGGACATTCGATCGACGAGTTCTATTTCCTCTCGCGGGCGAGCCTGGTCAAGGACGAAAGCCTCTACGACCGCTACGACAGGGCCTTCGGTGAATACTTCAAGGGCATCGAGGCCGTGCAGGGACTGGATGCGGCCATCCCCGAGGACTGGCTGCGCGCCATGGCGAAGAAGCATTTGTCGCCGGAAGAAAAGGCCAAGCTCGAGAAGCTGGGCTGGGACAAGCTGATGGAGGAGTTCAAGAAGCGGCTCGACGAACAGAAGGCTCGCCACCAGGGCGGCAACAAGTGGATCGGCACCGGCGGGACCAGCCCGTTCGGCAACAGCGGCTTCCACCCGGAGGGCATCCGCATCGGCGGCCCGTCGGCAGGCAATCGCACGGCCATCAAGGTATGGGAGAACCGCGAATACGCCAACCTCGACGACAGCGTCGAACTGGGCACGCGCAACATCAAGGTCGCGCTGCGTCGCTTGCGCCGCTTCGCCCGCGAAGGTGCGCACGACGAACTCGATCTGGACAACACCATCGCCGGCACGGCGAGGAATGCCGGCTGGCTCGATATCCGCATGCGCCCCGAGCGGCACAACAAGGTCAAGGTGCTGCTGTTCCTCGATATCGGCGGCTCGATGGACGATCACATCAAGGTGTGCGAGGAGCTGTTTTCAGCCGCCAAGAGCGAGTTCAAGCACCTGGAGCATTTCTACTTCCACAACTGTCTTTATGACTATGTCTGGAAAGACAATCGCCGCCGGCACAGCGAGCGCACGCCGGTGCGGGATATCCTCCACAAGTATGGCGATGACTACAAGGTCATCTTCGTTGGCGACGCCACCATGAGCCCCTACGAAATCCTGCAGCCTGGCGGCTCGGTCGAATACAGCAACGAAGAGGCCGGCGCAACCTGGCTGCAGCGCGTGCTCGACACCTGGCCGCGCGCGGTCTGGCTCAACCCGGAGCCCGAACGCTACTGGGAATATCGCCAGTCGATCGATCTCATCCGCACCATCTTCGCCAGCCGCATGTTTCCGCTGACGCTCGAAGGGCTTGCCCGCGCCATGCGCGAGTTGAACAAATGAGCGCGCGCCGCCGGGCCGCCCCAAGGCGCGCGCAGCCAATCCAGGGGAGGCCCGGCAACGCCGGGCCGAACCGCCCTCACTCCCGCCCTCGGGGCGGGAGCCGGGGGACGGGTCAATGAGCGCCGCGCCGATCGTATCCCGCGATTGCTTCCGCCTGTTTCTCGATGGCGATGTGCTGATCGTCGTCCTGCGCAATTGCGACGAGTCGCCGAGCATCAACTATCACGTGCTCTCGGCATTGTTCGATGCCATGAAACAGGTCGTCACCGATCACGGGTTGACGAAGTCCGGGTGGCATGTGGTCTATGATTTCTCGGCCGTCACCGATTACGAGATCACCGCTGCGATGGCGTTCCCGAACTTCTATCGCTGGGCACGCGCCAACGGACGTTCCAAGGCGGCGCACATACTTCCGAGACAGGACGACGACAACAAGGTCGAGATCGTCAAGCGCATGATCTTGGGTCAGGTCGCGCCCGCCGGCAGCGACGACAACCACTACACGGCAAACGATCGCGCCGATGCGCTGGCTTGGATCGCGCAAATGAAGTCCGCCGGCGTCGAAAAGGACAGACCATGAACATCTACTCGCACGCGCGCCGACGCTGGCTGGCACGCATGACCGCCGCCGCGGCCATCGTGCCGGGCGGATACGCCGGGCTCATCGCACAGGCGCTTGCGGCCGGCAACGCGCCCATCTCGCCCGGCCTGCACAAAGTCAGCGGCGACGTGCGCGTCAATGGTGCCCCGGCGCGCCAGGGCATGCTAGTCAAGCCTGGCGACACCATCACCACTGGACCCGGCGCCGAAGCGATCTACGTCATCGGTCAGGATGCGTTCTTGCAGCGCGACAGCTCCACAGTGAGCTTTGGCGCCGAGACGGCCGCACACTTCATGCGCGTCGTCACGGGCAAGGTGCTTTCGGTATTCGGCAAGCGCGACCGGCCATTGCGGATCGCCACCACAACTGCAACCATCGGCATCCGCGGCACCGGCTGCTACATCGAAGACGAAGTGCACAGCGATGCCGCAAACTACAGTGGTGGCGGGACGGCGCCAGGGCGCGGCCGGCGCACGTATTTCTGCCTGTGCTACGGTGAAGCCGAGCTGATGCCGAATGCCGCGCCACAGGAAGCGGAACGCTACGCCACACGACACCACGAAAGACCGATGTATGTGCTCGACGATCCCGCGATGACCAAGAAGATGGCCCCGGCCTCCGTCAAGAACCACAACGATCAGGAACTCACGATGCTCGAGGCACTGGTCGGCCGTCGCACGCCGTTCTTCGGTCGCGAGGGCGAGTACCAGGGAGGCTGAGGCCGCCGACGCCGCTCAGACCGGCACGCGGTAGTGATCCGGCGTCATCAGGTCGACGCCGCACGGAATCTGCTCCACCCAATCGATGAACCGATTCACCATCGCCTTGCCCTCGAAGCGCTGGCCGTGCTGCGGCACGATCATCTCGATGTCGAGTTGGCGCACCATCGCCGCCCAGTAGCGAACGACCTTGTTGCTGACGATGTAGCGGCGGTGGAAGCCTTCCATCAGCGGAACATGCTTGTCGAAATCCGCCACCGGCAACGCCGCCTGGTCGTGACCGACCAGCGACACGCCAAGGTCGCCCGAGAACAGGATCTTTGCCAGTGGATCGTAGAACTGGAAGTTGCCTTCGGCGTGCATGAAATGCGCCGGCAAGGCGATGATCTTGCATTCGCCCAAGGGGATTACCATGCCCCGGTCGGGAATGCCCTCGATGCGTCCCGTGACGTCCCGCCCGGTCGTGAAGTGCGGCACGAAGCGCGTCCATAGCTGCGAGATCAGCACCTTGCAAGGCGACGAAACGAACCACTTGTTGACCGATGCGATGATGTCCGGGTCCGGGTGCGACGCAAGGATGTAGTTCAGCTCGCGCGACGGAAAGTACTTTTGCATGGCCATCAGCAGCGCGTTGAACGTCATGTTGCCGCCCGGATCGATCAGCGCGCCATGCCCGTTGTCGGCCACCAGGAACTGGTTGGCCTGCACGGCGTGGTCGTGCGCCTCGTCCACGAGATCGTAGAAAGCGAGGCAGACATGGCCATCCTTGTTGTAGAGCTCGACGGGCATATGGTAAAAGTACTACGAATCGCTGAACAAGGGGGCAACTTTTAGCACTTCCTGCAGCGTCGTCACGCCGGCCGCCACCTTCTGCGCCCCGGCCAGCCTCAACGGACGCATGCCGTCTTTCTGCGCCTGCGCGCGCAGTTGCGCCAGTTCGCCACGCGCGGCAACCAACCGCTTCATTTCGAAGCCGAGCGGCAGCAATTCGTAGATGCCGATCCGTCCCTGATAGCCCGTCATGCGGCATTCGAGGCAGCCCGTCGGGTAATACACCTCCGCGGGCGGATTGAATTTCCACGGCGCGACGAGTTGCTGCCAGGCCGCCGCGTCTTCCGCACGCATACCGCCAGCCTTCTTGCAATGCGGGCAAAGCGTGCGCAACAAACGCTGCGCCATCACGCCGACGACCGTCGCCGACAGCAGATACGGCGGCACCCCCAGATCGATCAAACGGGTAATCGCACTCGGCGCATCGTTGGTGTGCAGCGTCGAGAGAACGAAGTGCCCGGTCAGTGCGGCCTGGATCGCCATGTCGGCGGTTTCGAGGTCGCGGATTTCGCCCACCATGATGATGTCCGGGTCCTGACGCATCAGCGCGCGGATACCCTCGGCGAAGGTGACGCCCAGATCGGGCTGCACCTGCATCTGGTTGAAGCTCGGCTCGATCATTTCGATCGGATCTTCGAGCGTGCAGACATTGACTTCCGGCGTCGCCAGTTCCTTCAGCGTCGAATACAGCGTCACCGTCTTGCCGCTGCCCGTCGGGCCGGTGACCAGCACGATGCCGTTGGGCTGCGCCGTCAGCCCGCGCCAGGTCGATATTTCAGCGGCGCCAAAACCCAGTTCGCCGAAATCGCGCACCAGCACGTCCGGATCGAAGACGCGCATCACGAGTTTTTCGCCGAATGCCGTCGGCAGCGTCGCCAGGCGCAGCTCGACTTCCGTGCCGTCCGGGCGTCGCGTCTTGATGCGGCCATCCTGCGGGCGCCGCTTTTCGACCACATCCATGCGGCCGAGAATCTTGATCCGGCTCGTCATTGCGTTGAGCACCGCCATCGGGATCTGGTAGACCTGATGCAGCACGCCATCGATGCGGAAGCGCACGACGCCGATCTCGCGCCGCGGCTCGACGTGGATGTCCGAGGCCCGTTGCTCGAAAGCGTATTGCCACAGCCAGTCGACGATACGCACGATGTGCTGGTCGTTGGCATCGAACTGCTTGTTCGTCTTGCCCAGCTCGACGAGCTGCTCGAAATTCGAGCCGCCGGCGGCCGTGTCGCGGCTCATCGCGCCCTTGATCGACTTGGCGAGGTTGTAGAACTCGACCTGGTAGCGCGCAATGTCGTCCGGGTTGGCGACCACACGCCGGATATCGCGCTTGAGGATTGCCGAGATCTCCTTTTCCCAGCCGCGCTGGAAAGGCTCGGCGGTAGCGATCACGACTTCGTGCGAACGCACCTCCACCGGCAGGATGCGGTAGCGCGCGGCATACGCGCTGCTCATGAGGTCGGTGACGGCGGCCAGATTGACCTTCAGCGGATCGACATGCATGTAAGGCAAGCCGCACCAGCGGGCCATCCACTCCGTCAGCGCGTCGAGATCGAGAACGCGATGCGGCGGTTTCAGCGATTTCCATCGCTGCTCGGCAATCACCGTCAGCGGATGCTGTTCGCCACGGAAGAAGCGCCGCTCCTGCTTGAAACGGCCGGCCTCGCCGGCATCGATCAGGCCGTCGGCCACCAGCGCATCGGCCAGCTCGGGCAGCGTCACGCGGCGGTCGGCGTCCGGCGTCGCGGTATTGGAGGTCTGGTTCACGCCGCCGACTATACAACCACGCGCGGCGCCACCCGCGGCATGCGCACGGTGAACGTCGTCCCGCCGCCGGGGCTCGAGGTCACCGCGACCTGCCCGCCGAGAAGGCGCGTGACGATGCGATGCACGATGGTCAGTCCGAGCCCCGAGCCGCCACGACCCAACCGCGTCGTGTAGAACGGATCGAAGATGCGGTCGATGTTTTGCGTCGGAATGCCCACGCCATCGTCGATGCACGAAAGCGCCACGGTCTGCGCATCGACGACCTGCGCACGGACCGTGATCGTGCCCGCCTTGCGTCCTTCGAAGGCGTGCAAGGTGGCATTCATGATGAGATTGATCAGCACCTGATCGAGCGGCCCCGGATAGCCCTCCATGACGATGTCGGGCGGCACCTCGACGACGATGCGCCACGGCTGCCCCTTGAGCGACGGGCGCAAGGTATCGAGTACATCGCCGACGGTTTCGGCCAGATCGAACTCGCGCCGGCGCTCCGACGCCTGGTCGATCGCCACCTTCTTGAAGCTCGCGACGAGATCGGCAGCGCGGGTCAGCGAGCGCACCGTCAGGTCGGCGCCGTCGTTCACATGCGCCACGAACCCGGTCAGTTGCGAACGCTTGAGGTTGCCGCCTTCCAGCGCGGCGGCGAACTCGCCGGCGGTATCGCGGATGGTCGTCGCTGCCGTCAGGGCGTTGCCGATCGGTGTATTCAGTTCATGTGCGACGCCGGCAACCAGGCGACCCATCGACGACAGCTTTTCGCTTTGCAGCAGCTCCTCCTGCGTGCGGCGCAGATCGTCCAGCGCGGTCGCCAACTCGGCATTGCGGGCGCCAAGCTCCTGTGTCCGCTCGCCCACGCGCAATTCCAGTTCGGCGTTGAGCTGCTCGATGCGCGCCTGCGCGGCTAGGCGTTCCGAGTCATCGAGGAAGGCCGCCACCAGCACGCGTTCGCCGCCGGATTCGGCCAACTCGGCAAAGATGCGCAGGCGAGCCGTCGAGCCGTCGCGGCGCCGGACATCGACTTCGTCGCCTTGCATCGACTCGCCGCGCCTTAAGGACGCGAGTGCGCGGTCCCGCGTCTGCTTGTCCGGCCAGAAGCCGATCTCCAGGGACGTATGCCCGATCGCCTCCTCGCGTGCCCAGCCGAAATCGCGCACCCAGGCGGCGTTGACATCCACGTAGCGACCGTCGGCCAACGTACTGATGGTCAGCGGCAACGGGATCGCGGCGGCCATCCGTTGCAGGCGTCGCTCCGAACGTTCGAGTGCATCGCGCTGCGTCTCGAGTTCGGCAACGCGCGCGGCCAGTTCGCCATTGAGCTGCTGCACCCGCGCCTGCGCCGCCACGCGCTCTGTCTCGTCGAGGAATTGCACCAGCACATACTGTTCGTTGTCATATTCCACCGGCTCGGCGAACAGCCGGACGGTGACCATGCGGCCACCCCTCGTATTCATTTCGGCGACGATGCCGACGGAGCGCCCCTCGCGACGGAATGCCTCGATCCAGACGTCGCGATGCGCCTTGCTCTGCCAAAGGCCGAGCTCGAGCGCGGTACGACCGACCGCCTCCTCCCGGCTCCAGCCGAACAGCTGCACCCACGCCGGATTGACTTCGATGCACTGGCCATCGGAAATGCGCGTGATGGCGATCGGCAGCGGTGCCGCGGCGCGCACGGCGGCATAGCGCTGCTCGGTGCGTTCAAGCGCCTGCGTACGCGCTTCAAGCTGCAACACGCTGGCTTCCAGGGCGCGGTTCAGGTCGCGCACCCGATCGAACTGTCGCCAATGCCGGGGCAGCACCAGAACCAGCATGGCCAATCCGCAAGCCCACGTCAGCGCAGCGGTGAGCCACTTGCCGAAGGTGTCGTCGAACGGCAGCGGAACCCATCGACTCGTGGCCTGCAACCAGGCCATCGCTGCTGTCGCAATCATCGCTGCGACGCCCAGCAGCACACCCTGGCGAACGCCAAGCGCCCAGCCGCCCAGCAGCATCAGCACCGGAAAGCCATGCAGGGTCGGGTTGGAGATGCCAGCGCGCAATGCGGCCTGCGCCGTCAGCGCAGCCCACAGCAGCCAGAAATAGAGAACGAAGCTGGCACGGGTGCTGCCGTGGCGATTCAACCACCACGCCAGCGGTCCGCCGGCAAGGATCACGATGGGCGCCACCGCACGCGACAGGTCACCGCCGGAAAACCAGCGCAGGCCGAGGTAGGCCGCGTTCAGCGCCGAAATCCAGACTATGACGTGGCGAAAGACGTGCGAGTCATCACCGCCGAGGAAGTCGATTTCGCTCCTCGGTGCCGTCGGGTCCGGTTCAGTGTCGGCCGCCATCCGGCAATCATATCCCGCACCGGCCGCGGCGCGTGGCGGCGCCGACCGGCTCGGTGAGTCCACGATCGCTCAATCACATCGAGCGGCGCAGCCGCGAGCGGCATGCGGCGCCCTTTCCCGGAAAGGGGGTTGGGGAATGGCCGTGCATTGCGCCCTGGCGCCCCGCGTGGCGAAGCCGCGCATGAGGCGCCGTGCCACCACTACTGTGTTTTGCGCTAGCGGCCCGCCAGGCTCATCGCCAGCATCAGGTCATTCACGCGCTTAACAAAGGTTGCCGGATCGTCGAGCTGCCCGCCTTCGGCTAGCAGCGCCTGATCGAACAGCACGGCCGCCCAGTCGTCGAACTTCGCATCCTCGTACTTGAGCCGCAGCACGACCGGATGTGACGGATTGATCTCGAGGATCGGCGCGGCGTTCGGCATGGTCTGGCCGGCTGCCTTGAGGATGCGCGCCAGATTGCCCGTCACGTCGTGGTCATCGGCCACCAGGCACGCCGGCGATTCGGTCAGGCGATGAGTGACGCGCACTTCCTTGACGCGTGGCCCCAGCGCCTTGCCGATCTTGTCCGTCAGCTCCTTGAACTCGCCGACGGTCTTTTCCTGCTCGGCCTTTTCCGCGGCATCCTCGAGATCGCCCAGATCGAGCCCGCCGCGCGCCACCGACACCAGCGTCTTGCCGTCGAACTCGGTGAGGTGCGACACCACCCACTCGTCGACGCGGTCGGAGAGCAGCAGCACCTCGATGCCCTTCTTGCGGAAAACCTCGAGATGCGGGCTGTTCTTCGCCGCGTTGAAGGTCTCTGCGGTCACGTAGTAGATCTTGTCCTGCCCCGCCTTCATGCGCGCGACGTAGTCGGCCAGCGCGACCGTCTCGTCCGCATTGTCGGCCTGCGTGGAGGCGAAACGCAACAGGCCGGCGATCTTCTCCTTGTTGCCGACGTCCTCGCCGATGCCCTCCTTGAGCACGCGGCCGAATTCCTTCCAGAACGTCGCGTACTTCTCCTTTTCCGCCGCGTCATCGCTGCCCGCCAGATCGGCCAGCAGGCCCAGCACCTTGTTCGTGCAGCCCTTGCGGATCGCTTCGATGTCTTTCGACTCCTGCAGGATCTCGCGCGAGACGTTGAGCGGCAGGTCGGCCGAATCGACGACGCCACGCACGAAGCGCAGGTAGGTCGGCATCAACTGTTCCGCGTCGTCCATGATGAACACGCGCCGCACATACAGCTTGATGCCGTGCTTGGCATTGCGGTCCCACAGGTCGAACGGCGCCCGGCCCGGGATGTAGAGCAGTTGCGTGTATTCGCTTTTGCCCTCGACCCGCGCATGCGTCCAGGCCAGCGGCTCTTCGTAGTCGTGCGCGACGTGCTGGTAGAACGCCTTGTACTGGTCTGCGTCGATGTCGCCCTTGGGCCGCGCCCACAAGGCCGACGCCTGGTTGACGGTCTCATCCTCGTCCGTGGCGACCTGCGCCTTCTTCTCCTCGTCCCATTTCTCGGCCTTCATGACGATCGGCTGCACGATGTGGTCGGAATACTTGTGGATGATGGACTTGAGCTTCCAGCTCGACAGCAGATCGTCCTGACCTTCGCGCAAGTGCAAGGTGATTTCGGTGCCGCGTGCCGGGCGCTCGACCATTTCGATGTCGAACTCTCCGGCACCGGCGGACTCCCAGCGCACCCCCTGATCGGCGGCGAGACCCGCGCGGCGCGTCAATACGGTGACCTTGTCGGCAACGATGAACGACGAATAGAAGCCGACGCCGAACTGGCCGATCAGATGGGCATCCTTCTGCTGGTCGCCCGAGAGCTGCGAAAAGAATTCGCGTGTGCCCGACTTGGCAATGGTGCCGAGGTTGGCGATGACCTCTTCGCGGCTCATGCCGATGCCGTTGTCGCTGATCGTCAGCGTACGCGCCGCCGCGTCGAAGCCGATGCGGATCGCAAAATCGGAATCGCCTTCGAACAGCGCCGCGTTGTGCAACGCCTCGAAGCGCAGCTTGTCGCAGGCATCGGAGGCATTCGAAATCAGTTCGCGCAGGAAGATCTCGCGATTGGAGTACAGCGAGTGGATCATCAGGTGCAGCAGCTGCTTCACCTCGGTCTGGAAACCCATTGTTTCGCGCTGGGCGCTGGCGGTGGCTGTGTTCATGGCGGCAATCCTGGAGGGTGGTCGACAAGCGTCGCGCCGACGCGCACGGGCGGATGCCTCGCGTCCCGGTCGGTCACGGCGCAGCGGATATGGAGGCGCCCGGGCGGATTTCAAGCCCCTGCCGCCGTTCCGTCGCAGCGACCGCGCGCAGCGGAGGGGGACCCGCCGAAGGTGGGGGCGTCGCGCCCGCGCGCGGGATGCGTGGTGGCGAACCGGGCGGTGGATCTTGCATTCGCCGTCCCGCCACCACTGTAGTTTCACGATGCCCGGCTCAGCAGCTTTCCAAGCAGGCGCTCAGCTGCCCGGATCGCGGCGGGAAGCCTTCATCTGTTCGAGATGACGCGCCTTCAGCTCGCGCAGGCGGGCATCGACCTGCGCGTTTTCATGGAAGCCTCCGGCATTGGCGCGTTGCGCCAGCTCCAGTTGTTCGATGGCGCGCGGCAGCTGCCCGAGCAGCAGATAGGACTCGGCCTGCGCGCGATGCTCTTCGAGCGGCCGGTTCAGCCGCGCGTAGGTCTTGGCCTGGGCCGCGTGCATCAGCGGATCATCGGGATTGACCGTCAGGTACTCCCGCGACAATCGCAGCGCGTCGTCGTTGCGCCCGGCGCGCAGATAGGCGTCCATGGCAAGGTAGTTGATCGCAGGCTCGCGCGGGTAGTGCGCCACCGCATTGTCGAGCAGCGCCACGGCTTCGCCGACGTGCCCCTGGGCAAGGCGAATTTCCGCCTGCAGCGTATCGAGCATGGGCGAACGCTGGTGCTGCTCACGCGCCAGCCGGGCGACCTGCGCCGCCTCGGCGGCAGCCTGCGCCAGCTCGCCGTCCGCCAGATGGGCGCGCGTCAGGCCGTACCTTGCCACCAGCGTCTCGATCGGCTCCGCCGCGCGCAAGCGACTGGTGAACTCGGCAATCGCCTCGCGTGCCGGCATGCTCAGCACGCGTACCTTGGCGCGCACGAGCAGGAACTCCAGCGAATCACCGACGGGTCGCGGCGGCGCGACGGCGATGCGGTCCTCGATGGCCGCGATGCGTTCGGTGGTCAACGGATGGGTGCGCAGATAGGCCGGCGCGTTGTTGTCGTACAGCGCACCGAACTTCAGCATGCGGTTGAAGAAACTGGGCATGGCGCGGACATCGAAGCCGGAGCGTTCGAGCAGTTGCACGCCGACGCGATCAGCCTCGCGTTCGAAATCGCGCGAATAGTTGAGCTTGTTCTGGATGGCGGCGGCCTGGCCGGCCATCGCGGCGCCCATGGCGACATCCGGGTTCGAGCGCGCCGCCATGATCGCCACGGCCAGCGCCAGTAGCATCGCCATCTGGCTCATGCCCGAAGCGTTGAACGAACGCGCGATGTGCCGCTGCGTGACGTGCGAGATTTCGTGCGCCAGCACCGACGCCAGCTCCGACTCGCTTTGCGCCGAGAGCAGCAGGCCGGTATGCACGCCGATGTAGCCGCCGGGCATGGCGAAGGCGTTGAGCGTGGCATCGCGCAAGGCGAAAAATTCGAAGCCGCGCGGGCCGGTGAAATCGGCGATGCCACCCGGCACCTGCGCCGCCATGCGACCGCCGACCGCATTGAGGTAGCTGCCGATCTCCGGGTCGCTGACATACGTCGGCTCGCGCGTGCGCACATCGTTGAAGATCTGCTCGCCGACCTTGCGTTCGGCGTGTGGCGAGAATGCCGCGGCGGAGCTGTCGCCGAGTTCGGGCAGGCCTTCCGCGCGTGCCGCCTGCGACCCCAGCACCAGCGCAAGCGACATCAAGGCGCAAAGCGCGCGGCGGGGCAGGCTGGGCATCATCGCCGCATGATAGCGGCGGGTCGTCGGTCAAAATTCGCGACGGACGATGAAACTGTTTCCGGAGGTTTCCCGCGCGCCCGCATCGACCGACTGCCGACGTGCCTTGCGCGCACGCCACGCGAAGGCCGCGCCGGCGACCAGCGCAATGCCGACGGTGACGGCGAGCGCGAACAAGCCGATCACGAAAGCGCCGGCGACGAACAGCAGTTGCACGGCGCGAAGCGCTATGCGCGCCAACGGCCGCCGGCGCACGCGATGCAGCGGATCGGCCGCAGACTCGTGCGCGAAGCGTCCGTTGCGGCTGTCAAACGTATAAGTGGCCATGGAATCGTTCCTCAACAGCGCATGTCTGAAAATTCGTCGCGAGCGACGGCAGGTCGGGGACGCCCGGCGCACAGCAACCGGAATGCACTCGAGGTGCATGAGGATTGCGAGCACCGCGCAACCCCGAGATGCCGAGCGCAGCAGAATTTTTCACAAGCGCTCAGTCGCTGCTGCTGCCCAAGCCCAACAGATGCAACAGGCTGGTGAAGAGATTGAACAGCGAGACGAACAGGCTCACGGTGGCCATCACGTAGTTGGTTTCGCCGCCATGAATGATCGCGGACGTCTCATACAGGATGAGGCCCGAAGCGATCAGCACGAAGGCCGCGGAAACCGCCAGCGACAGCGCGGGGATCTGGAAGAAGATCGCACCGAGCCCGGCCAGCATCGCCACCAGCGCGCCGACGAAGAGGAAGCCGCCCATGAAGGAGAAGTCCTTGCGCGTCGTCAGCGCGTAGCCCGACAGCCCGAGGAAGATCGCGCCGGTAGCGGCCATTGCCGTCATCACCGTCTGGCCGCCGTTGGGGAGCGACAAATAATGCGAGACGATCGGGCCCAGCGTGTAGCCCATGAACCCGGTCAAGCCGAACACGGCCACGATGCCCCAGCCGCTGTTGCGCAGCTTGGTGGTGGCGAAAAGCAGACCGAAATAGCCGATCAGCGTGATCACGATGCCGGGATGCGGCAGCTTCAGCGCGATGCTGACGCCGGCCGTGGCGGCCGCAAACAGCAGCGTCATCGACAGCAGCATGTAGGTGTTGCGGATCACCTTGTTGGTGGCGAGCACCGACGACGAGCCGGCTTCCAAGGTGCGCGGCATGCGGGTAGTGTTTTCCATTCGAAGCCTCCTGAAAAAGTGACGGATTGCCAGGCGCGCGGGTCGCCGGCGACGCCGGTGGCCCATTGCGACAGGGCGGAGTGTAGGCGAGCCGCGGAACAGTTTCCAGTCGAATATACTTTGACGATGCATCGAATATTTCGATGCGTACCGCCCTCATGAGCCGCCTCAACTACAAGCATCTGCGCTATTTCTGGATGGTCGCCAAGGCGGGCAGCGTGGCGCGCGCCGCCGAGCGCCTGCACCTGACGCCGCAATCCATCAGCGGCCAGCTCACGGCCTTCGAGGATGCCCTCGGCGTCGAACTGTTCCGTCGCGCCGGCCGCGGCGTGGAGCTGACCGACGTCGGCCGCCAGGCATTGGTCGTCGCCGACGAGATTTTCGCCCTCGGCGACGAACTGGTCGACATGCTGCGCGGCGGCGGCGCGCCACGCACCGAAACATTTCGCGTCGGCATCGCCGATTCGGTGCAGAAACACGTCGCCTACCGCCTGGTCGAACCGGCACTGCAAACGGACCTGCCATTGCGTCTGGCGTGTCGCGAAGGCCGGCTGGACAGCCTGCTCGGCGAATTGGCTGTGCATCGCCTGGACCTCGTCATTGCCGACCGGCCAATGCCGCCAAGTCTCAACGTGCGCGGGTACAGCCACCTGCTGGGCGAGAGCGACCTGTCGATCTTCGCGACGCCGGCACTGGCCGCCACCGGCGCGACGTTTCCGGCGCAGCTCGACGGTGCCCCCTTCCTGTTGCCCGGCGAGGACGTCGGCTACCGCAACGAACTGCTGCAGTGGTTTGACGACCACAAGGTGCGGCCGGACTTCGTCGGTGAATTCGACGACAGCGCGCTGGCGCAGGCATTCGGCCAGGCCGGCCGCGGATTCTTCGCCGCACCGACCGCCGTTGCCGAATCGCTGGCCGACACGCACGGGCTGGTCGTTGTCGGCCGCATCGGCAGCATCAAGGAGCGGCTGTACGCCATCACCACCGAGCGCCGGCTGGTACACCCGGCAATACTCGCCGTGCGCGCTGCCGCGCGCGACGACATCTTCAAGACGCCGCCCGCAAAGACCGCGGCGAAGCGGAGGAAGACCCCATGAGCGACGAACTGACGCATTTCGACAAGCGTGGCGCTGCCCACATGGTCGATGTCGGCGCCAAGGCAGAGACGGCGCGGCGCGCCTGCGCGGTCGGCGCGATCCGCATGCAGCCGGCGACCTTCGCGCGCATTGCCGAGGGCAGCGCGGCGAAAGGGGACGTGCTGGGCGTGGCGCGCATCGCCGCGATACAGGCCAGCAAGCGTACCGCCGACCTGATCCCGCTGTGCCATCCGATCGCGCTGTCGAGCGTGGCCGTCGAATTCACGCTCGATGCCGGGCAGAACCGCGTCGGCATCGAGGTGGTCGCCGAAACGGTCGGCCGCACGGGCGTCGAGATGGAGGCCCTGACCGCCGCCAGCGTCGGCCTGCTGACGATCTACGACATGTGCAAGGCCATCGACCGCGGCATGGTCATCGAGCAGGTCATGCTGACCGAAAAGTCCGGCGGCAAGTCGGGCCACTGGCGCCGCGATTGAATCGCAAGGCGCCGTGCCGCCACCACTGTGTCTTGCGTTACGCGTAGCGGATTTCGACGATTTCGACTTCGCGCCATCCGGCAGGGCTGGCGAAGCGCACGACATCGCCTTCGCGCGCCTTGAGCAAGGCGCGGGCCAGCGGTGAAATCCAGCTGATGCGCCCGTCGCCGGCGTCGGCTTCGTCGATGCCGACGATCTGGTACGCCGCGTCGATCGCTTCGTCGCCGCCGCTGATGCACACCCGCACGGTGGCGCCGAAGAACACTTGGCCGGCGTTTTCCTGCGCAGCGGGATCGACGACGACGGCGTTCTCCAGCCGCTTGGTCAGGAAGCGGATGCGGCGGTCCATCTCGCGCAGGCGCTTTTTTCCGTAGATGTAATCGCCATTCTCGGAACGATCTCCGTTCCCCGCCGCCCACGACACGACCTGCACGAGTTCCGGCCGCTCGACCCTGACCAGGCGTTCGAATTCCTCGCGCATCGCGGCGTGGCCGCGTGCCGTCATGTAATTCGGACTGCCCTTGGGCAGCGGTGGCGCACCGGCGTCGAGATCGTCCTCGTCGCCATCGCCTTCCGTTTCCTTGACGAATGCCTTGTTCATGGGGCGCGGATGTTAACACCGCGTTAAAATGCGGACATCTCAATCGTTTTGCCTGCAGGGTGCCGCGGCAATCCATGCGCCGGCGCCCTGTTCTGTTTCCGGAAGCCCTGAAAATGATCCGCATCACACTGCCCGACGGTTCCCAGCGCGAATTCGCGCAGCCGGTGCGCGTCGCCGATGTCGCCGCCGGCATCGGCGCGGGCCTGGCCAAAGCGGCCCTGGCCGGCCGCGTCGACGGCGCGCTGGTCGATACCTCGCACCTCATCGACGCGGATGCCAGCCTGGCGATCGTCACCGAAAAGGATGCCGACGGCCTCGAGATCATCCGCCATTCGACGGCACACCTGCTTGCCTATGCCGTGAAAGAGCTGTTCCCGGAGGCGCAGGTGACCATCGGCCCGGTTGTCGAGAACGGCTTCTACTACGACTTCGCCTACAAGCGTCCCTTTACGCCCGAGGATCTGGCGGCGATCGAGGCGCGCATGGCGGAATTGGCGAAAAAGGACTTCCCGGTGACGCGCGAAGTCTGGCAGCGCGACGACGCCGTGGCTTTCTTCAAGGGCATCGGCGAGCACTACAAGGCCGAGCTGATCGCTGCGATTCCCGCCGGCGAGCCGATCGGCCTCTACCGCGAAGGCGATTTCGTCGATCTGTGCCGAGGCCCGCATGTGCCATCCACCGGCAAGCTCAGGCATTTCAAGCTCATGAAGGTGGCCGGCGCCTATTGGCGCGGCGACTCGAAAAACGAGCAATTGCAACGCGTGTACGGCACGGCCTGGGCCAAGAAGGAAGACCTCGACGCTTACCTGCACATGCTCGAGGAAGCCGAGAAGCGCGATCATCGCAAGCTCGGCCGCCAACTCGACCTCTTTCACCTGCAGGATGAGGCGCCGGGCCTCGTCTTCTGGCATCCGCACGGCTGGACGGTATGGCAGGAGATCGAGCAGTACATGCGCCGCGTGTACCGCGACAACGGCTATCAGGAAGTGCGCTGCCCTCAAGTCCTCGACCGGTCCCTTTGGGAGCGCTCCGGCCACTGGGAGCACTTCAAGGAAAACATGTTCACCACCGAATCGGAGAACCGCGAGTACGCGGTAAAGCCGATGAACTGCCCTGGTCACATCCAGTTGTTCAACACCGGCGTGCGTTCCTATCGCGACCTGCCATTGCGCTACGGCGAATTCGGTTCCTGCCATCGCAACGAGCCGTCAGGCGCGTTGCACGGCGTGATGCGCGTGCGCGGCTTCACGCAGGACGACGGCCACATCTTCTGTACCGAACACCAGATCCAGCCCGAAGTCACCGCGTTCAATGCACTGGTTCGAAAGGTGTATGCCGACTTCGGCTTTACGCAGATCGCCGTCAAGCTCGCCCTGCGGCCGGCCAGTCGCGTCGGTGCCGACGAGCTGTGGGATCGTGCCGAAGACGCCCTGCGCGCGGGCCTTACGGCCAGCGGCCTCGAATGGGAGGAACTGCCGGGCGAAGGCGCGTTCTACGGCCCGAAGATCGAGTTCCACATCAAGGACGCCATCGGCCGATCATGGCAGTGCGGCACGATCCAGGTCGACTTCTCCATGCCCGGCCGCCTCGGCGCCGAATACGTCGGCGAAGACAACGCCCGCCATGTGCCCGTGATGCTGCACCGTGCGATCCTCGGTTCGCTCGAGCGCTTCATCGGCATCCTCATCGAAAACCATGCAGGCGCCCTGCCTTTGTGGCTCGCGCCGGTGCAGGTTGTGGTCATGAACATCTCGGAAGCGCAGTCGGCCTATGCCGCCGATGTGGCGCAAAGGCTGCGCCATGCCGGCATCCGCGTCGAAGCGGATTTGCGCGGAGAGAAAATTAACTATAAAATTCGGGAACATAGCTTATTGAAGCGTCCTTTCCTGGCTGTGGTAGGAGACAAGGAACGTGACGCTGGTATGGTCGCCTTGCGTGCTCGGGGCAATCAGGACCTCGGGCAAATGACTCCGGAATCCTTGATTGACCGCCTCTTGCAAGAAATTGCCAGTCGCGGGGTGGCTGTTTGACTGTTTTTTTGGGGAGAGAAGAACCATCGCTCAGGATAAGACGCAGCGTCTGAACGACGAAATCACCGCACCCGAGGTTCGCCTCGTGGGATCGGAAGGCGAACAGTTGGGGATCGTTCCGATTCGTCAGGCGCTGGCGAAGGCTGAGGAGGCCGGGGTCGACCTGGTCGAAATCGCGCCGATGGCCGTGCCGCCCGTGTGCAAGATCATGGATTTCGGCAAGTTCAAGTATCAGGAAGCCAAACGCGCACACGAAGCCAAGCTCAAGCAGAAGCAGGTGCAGGTCAAGGAAGTGAAGTTCCGCCCGGGTACGGACGAGAACGACTACCAGATCAAGATGCGCAACGTCGTCAAGTTTCTGGGCGAAGGTGACAAGGCCAAAATCACGCTGCGCTTCCGGGGCCGCGAAATGGCCCACCAGGAGATCGGCATGCGGATGCTCGAACGCATCAAGGCCGACCTCGAGGAGCAGGCGATGGTGGAGCAGTTCCCGAAGATGGAGGGTCGCCAGCTCATCATGGTGCTGGCACCGAGCAGGAAGCGACATTGAATTGAAGTAGCAGAATTCTGCGTCATGCCCGGACAGGGCGTGACGCAAGAAGAAGTGGTGGCGGGTCATCAAGCGTTCCCGAGGCGGGAAACACCTGGCTGTCATGCAAAAAGGAGATCTTCGATGCCGAAGATGAAGTCCAAGAGTGGTGCCAAGAAGCGCTTTATCGTGCGCGCTTCCGGAAGCATCAAACGCGCGAGCGCATTCAAGCGCCATATCCTCACCAAGAAGACCACCAAGAGCAAGCGTCAGCTGCGTGGTGTCCACACGGTGCATGCATCCGACGTCGGTTCGGTGCGCGCCATGCTCCCGAACGCTTAAAGGAGACCGCCATGCCAAGAGTCAAACGGGGTGTCACGGCGCGCGCGCGCCACAAGAAGGTTCTCGCCCAGGCCAAGGGTTTCCGCGGTCGGCGCAATGCCGTCTATCGCATCGCCAAAGAAGCGGTGATGAAGGCGGGCCAGTATCAGTATCGCGACCGCCGGCAGCGCAAACGCCAGTTCCGCGCGCTGTGGATTGCCCGTATCAATGCCGGCGCCCGCGAGTTGGGCATGAAATACAGCACGCTGATGAACGGCCTGAAGAAGGCGTCCATCGAGGTCGACCGCAAGGTGCTGGCCGACCTGGCCGTGTTCGACAAGCCGGCATTTGCCGCGTTGGCCAACCAGGCACGGGCGCAGCTGGCAGCCTGAAGCACCGGCGCGCAATGCGTTGCGGGTGACCGCAGGCTGCGCGCGCACATTCGGGGGAGGCCGGGCAACAGCAGGCCTCCCTTTTTCATTTTTCGCACATGCGTCGATGAACGATCTCGAAAAAATCGTGGCCAATGCCGAGGCCGACTTCCTCGCTGCCGGCGAACCGGCGCGGCTCGAAGACGCCAAGGCACGCTACCTGGGCAAGGACGGCTCGCTGACCGTCTTGCTCAAGGGTCTGGGCAAACTTGATGCCGAGTCGCGCAAATCGGCGGGTGCCGCGATCAATGCCGCGAAGCAACGCATCGAAGCCGCCCTGACCGCGCGCCGCGAAGCAATGCGCCAGGCGCAACTCGAAGCCCAGCTTGCCGCCGAGGCACTCGACATCACTTTGCCCGGTCGCGGTCGACCTGCGGGTACGCTGCATCCGGTGACGCGGACGCTGGAACGCATCGAGTCGCTCTTTGCATCGATCGGATTCGGTGTCGCCGACGGTCCGGAGATCGAGACCGACTGGCACAACTTCACCGCCCTCAACACGCCGCAGAACCACCCGGCGCGATCGATGCACGATACCTTCTATCTGCTCGACGAAGAGGGCAACCCGGAAGCCGACGTGCTGCTGCGCACGCACACCAGCCCGGTGCAGATTCGCGCCATGCTGGCGCATGTCGCACGACACCAGGCAAGCGGCCACATTCCCGAATTGCGCATCATCTGTCCGGGACGCGTGTATCGCGTCGACTCGGACGCCACGCACTCACCGATGTTTCACCAGGTCGAAGGGCTGTGGGTCGGTGAAGGCGTCAGCTTTGCCGACCTCAAGGGCGTCATTGCCGACTTTCTGCGCCGCTTCTTCGAGAGCGACGACCTCAAGGTGCGCTTTCGCCCGTCGTTCTTTCCCTTCACCGAACCGTCCGCGGAAATCGATGTCGCCTTCATGAGTGGTCCGCTCGAAGGCCGCTGGCTCGAGATCGCCGGCTGCGGCATGGTGCACCCGAATGTCCTGCGGCACGGCGGGTTCGATCCCGAAACGCACACCGGCTTTGCCTTCGGCATGGGGCCGGATCGACTCACCATGCTCCGTTACGGCATCGGTGATCTGCGCCTGTTCTTCGACAACGACCTGCGCTTTCTCTCCCAGTTCAACTGATCCGGCGGACCCGCCATGCAATTCTCCGAATCCTGGTTGCGCAACCTGTGCAATCCCGATCTTTCCAGCGAGGCGCTTTGCCATCTGCTGACGATGGCCGGCCTCGAAGTCGAGGACACGCAGACTGCCGCGCCGCCATTCTCCGGCGTCGTCGTCGCGCACATCCTGACGGCGGAAAAGCACCCGGATGCCGACAAGCTCAAGCTGTGTACCGTCGATGTCGGCACCGGCGCGCCGTTGGCCATCGTCTGCGGTGCGCCCAACGCCGCCCCCGGCCTGAAGGTGCCGTGCGCGGTCGTCGGCGCCGTCCTGCCGGGACTGGAGATTCGCAAGGCCAAGGTACGCGGCGTCGAAAGCCACGGCATGCTGTGTTCGGCGCGCGAACTGGGCCTGTCGCAAGATCACGACGGTCTTCTCGTCCTGCCGACCGACGCACCTGTCGGCACCGCCTTGCGCAGTTACCTTGACCTTGACGATTGCCTGATCACGCTCAAGCTCACCCCCAATCGTGCCGACTGCCTGTCGCTCGCCGGCATCGCCCGCGAACTGGCCGCCCTCACCGGCGCGCCGCTGCATCTGCCCGCCGTGGCGCCGGTGCCCGCCGCCCTGGACGACGCGCGGCGCATCGTGCTCGACGCTCCGCAGGCCTGCCCGCGCTACTGCGGGCGCATCGTGCGCAACGTCAACGCGCAGGCACCGACCCCCGCATGGATGCGCCGTCGTATCGAACGCAGCGGCATCCGCGCGATCTCGGCCTTGGTCGATATCACCAACTACGTCATGCTCGAACTGGGCCAGCCGCTGCATGCGTTCGACAATGCCGTGCTCGAAGGCGCCATCCACGTCCGGCTACCGCGCAAAGGCGAATCGCTGACGTTGCTCAACGAGCAGACGGTCACGCCGGACGCGGACACGGCTTTCATTGCCGACGACGCCAAACCGCTTGCGCTGGCCGGCATCATGGGCGGCGAGCATTCGGGCATCGGCAGCGAGACCCGCGATCTGTTCCTCGAAAGCGCCTTCTTTCCTCCCGACGCCATTGCCGGCAAGGCACGCGCCCTCGGCTTCTCGTCCGACGCATCGCATCGCTACGAACGCGGCGTCGACTTCGCGCTGCAGCGTCCGGCCATCGAGCGCGCCACGGCACTGATCCTCGAGATTTGCGGCGGCACGCCGGGGCCGGTGGTCGAGGCGGCAAGCCCCGAACACCTGCCGGCACGCCGCCCCGTCGATCTGCGCCCGTCGCGCGCCAACGCCGTACTCGGCTTGAACCTTGCCGCATCCGACATGCGGGCCATGCTGGCCCGCCTCGGCCTCGAGGTCGACGACGCAGAGGGCAGGTTCCGCGTTACACCACCCAGCTTCCGCTTCGACATCGGCATCGAGGAAGACCTCATCGAGGAAATCGCGCGCGTTCACGGCTACGACAACATCCCCTCGCCGCCGCCCAGCGCGCCGATGCACATGATGGCGACGCCCGAAGATCGCCGTGGCGCAATGCACTTGCGGCGCGCCGTGGCGGCGCGCGGATACCACGAAGTGGTGACCTACAGTTTCGTCGAGGCCGGCTGGGAAGCCGATTTCGCCGGCAATTCAAATCCCGTGCGGCTGGCCAACCCGATCGCCAGTCAGATGGGGGTGATGCGTTCGAGCCTCATCGGCGGACTGGTCGGCGCGCTGCAGACCAATCTGCGCCGTCAGGCCAGCCGCATCCGCTTGTTCGAGCTGGGCCGCTGTTTCCAGCGCGATGCTGCCGCAACAACCTCGGCCGGCTTCCTGCAGCCCCTGCGCATCGCGGGCATCGCGGCAGGCCCCGCCGATCCCGAGCAGTGGGGGCAGCCGATGCGCCGCGTCGATTTCTATGACGTCAAGGCTGACGTGGAGGCGCTCTTTCATCCTCGACCCGTGCGTTGCGAACCCGCCAATCACCCGGCGCTTCACCCGGGGCGCTCGGCTCGACTGATCGTGGACGGCAAGGACGTCGGTGTCGTCGGCGACCTGCATCCGCGATGGGTGCAGCGCTACGAACTGGGCAAGGGCGCCGTGGCCTTCGAGATCACGCTCGACGCCTTGGCGTCGCACCTCTTCCCCGCTTTCGTCGAGCCGTCACGCTACCCGTTCGTCGTTCGCGACATCGCGTTGGTTGTTGCCAAATCGCAACCCGCTCAGCCCGTTGTGGACTGCTTGCGACACGCAGGCGGCCCCTTGGTGCAGGCGGTCGAGGCGTTCGATGTTTTCACTGGTGCGGGGCTCCCTGACAACCAAAAAAGCCTTGCGTTCCACATAGTTATGCAAGATACTCAACGCACGCTCGAAGATGCGGAGGTGGATCGCGCGATGGACGCGCTGCTTGCCGCCGCAGCGCGTGAATTCGGCGCCGCGTTGCGGAACTGAAGCTTCGGAGATCGACTGAAATGACCCTTACCAAGGCCGAACTCGCTGATCTGTTGTTCGAAAAGGTTGGCCTCAACAAGCGTGAAGCCAAGGACATGGTCGAAGCCTTCTTCGATGAAGTGCGCGAGGCCTTGCGTGCCGGCGACAGCGTCAAGCTGTCGGGTTTCGGCAACTTCCAGTTGCGCGAAAAGCCGCAGCGCCCCGGGCGCAATCCGAAGACCGGCGAAGAAATCCCGATCACGGCACGCCGCGTCGTGACGTTTCACGCCAGCCAGAAGCTGAAGGCGGCGGTCGAGAGCACGCCACGTGGCGACGCCCAGCGAATCTAGGGACCTGCGGGAAACGCTCCCGCCCATCCCCGCCAAGCGCTACTTCACGATCGGCGAAGTCAGCGAACTGTGCGGCGTCAAGCCGCACGTCCTGCGCTATTGGGAACAGGAATTCACCCAGTTGCGGCCCGTCAAGCGGCGCGGCAACCGTCGCTATTACCAGCATCACGAGGTGTTGCTGGTGCGCCGCATCCGCGAACTGCTCTACCGCGAAGGCTTCACCATCAGCGGAGCGCGCAATCGCCTGAACGATGCCCCGCATGAGCATGTGGCCGCATCCGATGCCGGCGCCCCGCTCAGCCTGCGCGACGAACTCGCCGCCATCATCCAGCTGCTGCGCAGCGCAAGCGCTGGCGCGTCGGTATAATTCGGTGCTTCGGCGTGTAGCGCAGCCTGGTAGCGCACTTGCATGGGGTGCAAGGGGTCGCGAGTTCGAATCCCGCCACGCCGACCAGTAATACCAAGGGTTTCCGGTTCATCGCCGGAAACCCTTTTTTACTGCTTGATGCGTTCCATCAGGTAGCAAAGACAGTCATTGCGCACGGCTGCCTCGTCGATCGTCAACATGGACGGAAACAACGGTTTGCCCAACCGTAATTCACCGTCGGTGCCTGCCATCAGCCCTTCGATCCGCGCACCGCTGTCGGCCGCCACGATCTCCAGCACCGGCGCACCCGCACGCACATGCCCGAACGACGTGCCGGCCGCCAGCTCGCGGAAATTGAAATGATCGAGATCGCCGCGGAAACGATAGTCGGCCGCCGCGCCGTCGAACGAAAAGCTCGCGCCGGCCGGCACCTTGACGATGGCCACCGTATGCAGCAGGTCCATCTCACCGGGCGCCGGCGGCGATGGCGGGAAGTGGTCCAGATGCAGCGCGGCATCGATGAAATCGGCGGCGTGCGCGTCACCTTGCGCGTGTCCCACCTTGCCGCATTCGACCGTCACCGCCGGGCACAGCGCACGGGCGGCCCGCGCCTGCACGCCCAGCGGACGGTGGAACAGGACGGCAATGCGGCTGAACAGTTGCGCCAGCCGCAATGAGGCGGCATCAAGATCGACGATGCAACTGTAATGCGGGTTGATGCCGGTGTTGTTGTGGATGTCGACGCTGGCGAACGGCCGGCGGGCGCCGACGCGCGCGATCACGTCGGCCATCAGCAATGCCTCGGGCCGATCCGGCGTTTCCGTGCCGGGCCAGACGCGGTTGAAGTCCGGCTGCCCGGCCAATCGTCGCAGACCCGCCCTTGCGGCGGACACGTTGCCGACAAACAGCGAGACCGCCCGCGGCAAGCCGCGTACGGCGTGGCGGCGCAAGACGGTCTTGACCGCTTCATGGCCGGAAGTCTCATTGCCATGCAGCAGCACGCTGATGAACAATGGCGCCGGCCGGCGACCGGGCAGATGGATCAGTGCCGGGCCACCCAGCAGCGTCTCCAGCGCGTCGGCTCGGGCATCGAGAAATCCGTCCGGCAGGGCGTCGAACTCGCGCAGGCTCAATACAGATCCCATTCGTGCACCGGTGCGCGCGAGCGCTGGTGTTCGCAATAGCTGGCCATGAGTGCGTGCAGATCGCCTCCGGCAGCGGCCAGACGCGCGCGCTGCCAGTGCGCACCCGTCTGCCGGCTCGACACGCGGGCATCGAGCACCGCCACGAGGCGCATGACATCCTCATCGTCGATGCCCAGCCTCGTGAGGCCCGTCTGAATCCGCGGCAGCAACTCGTCGGCAATCACGTCGGTCGCCGCGCACTCGCCGTCGCGCCAGGCCAGGCGTGCGTCCAGGCCATCGCGCGCGGCGCAATAGAAGTTCTCCTGCGCCGACGCGAACGGGACTCCCAGTGTCTCGTCGGGCTCATCGACCAGCGCAGCGACGACGCCGAGATACGCGCCGGCATTGGCAATCATGTCGACAATGCTCGGGCCAGCAGGCAGGATGCGGTGCTCGATGCGCAAGTGCGGGGCGCCGTGCCCTGCATCGAGCAGCAGGCGGTTCCAGCGCCAGATGGTGCCGTTGTGCAGGCGCAGGTGATGGAAAACCTCTGGCGGATCGTCCAGATGCAAGGGCAGCAGGATCGGGTGATCGCGCAGATTCTCGGCAAACAGCGGCCACACGGAATCGCGCAGATAACCGCTGCCGAACCCCGCGCGCGGCGCCGTGCCTGCGGCCCCCATCGATACGGCCTGCTCGAACAGCGGCACGCGTGTCTCGTCCCACAGGCGATGCCCGAACAGCAGCGGCGAATTGCCCGCCAGCGCCAGCAATGGCGCGGAGGCCACCAGCGAGGCGTTGTAGTAGCGGTGCGCCAGCGCCGCCGGCGTGCGCAGGTGCACCTGAAACGACGTGGTCGCCGCCTCGAGCATGATGTCCGCATGTTCGGCGACAAGATGGTCGCGGCCCGCGATATCGATGCGCACCGGACCGCCACCGCGTCGACGCAGCATTTCGCGATTGAGCGCGGCATAACGGCGCAGCGGCGACATGTTGGCCAGCGACAGATCCGCGTCGCGCAGCGTGGGCAGAGTGCCGATCAGCACCATGTTGGCATCCATGCCATGCGCGACAGCGTTGCAGCGATCGAACATGCGCTCGAGCATGATCTCCGCGCGCAGCAGTGCGTCGCCGCGCAGGGCCAGTGGCTCGCTGTTGAACTCGACGTTGAAGCGGGAAAGTTCCGGCACGACCTGCGGATCGTCCAGGCGGGCAAGAAATGCCTCGTTGATCGGCATCGGAAAATCGCCATGATCGACAAGCCAGGCCTCGATCTCGAAGCCGAACGAGTAGCCGCTGCTGCAAAATGCACCACGGTCTAGCCAGTCGGCCAACAGACGGGTTTCAGCGTCGAGCCGCTCGCCGAAACGCGCGAAATCCGCCGCCGAAAAATCGCTGCTGGCAATCTCCTCGCCCATGCCGCCCCCTGCCCACCGGTCCGGCCAGCCTAACTTCGAGTCCGCGCGCCGGGCTTGATCTGGCGCAAGGCCGGGACACCGCCACGCGCTCGGTATACTGGCGCCTGCCCGCGCCATCCTGTCATCCATGACCCTGTCCGACCTGCTTGTCCTGCTCGCATTGGCCGCGCTGGCGTGGTACTGGCTCGATACGCAACGTGCCGGTGAGGTGGCCACCGCTGCGGCGCGCAGTGCTTGCGCCGCCGATGGCGTCCAGTTCCTCGACGACACGGTGGCCGGCACGCGGACGCATTTCGTGCGTGACGAGCACGGGCGCCTGCGTCTCGGTCGCGCATATCGCTTCGAGTTCAGCGACACCGGCAATGACCGCCACGTCGGCTCGGTGATGCTGCTCGGGCATGAGGTGCAGATCGTGAACACGGGCCTGCGCCTCGTGCACTGAAACTACAGTGGTGGCGGGACGGCGCACGCAAGAACGGACGCCCATATCGCCACCACGCATCCCGCGCGCGGTCGCTACGCCCCCACCTTCGGCGGGTCCCCCGCCGCTGCGCGCGGCGCTGCCGAGGCACGGCGCCTCGGGACTCAGCTGGCGTCGCGCCGAACGATCCAGGCGTGCAGTTCTTCGGCGGGCATCGGGCGCCCGAACAACCAGCCCTGCCCCTCGTCCACACCGAGGTGCTGCAACCATTCGCGCTGCGCCTCGGTCTCGACGCCTTCGGCGACGACCATGAGATCCATGTGGTGCGCCAATTGCGTAATCGACGACGCGATCGAGCGTTCGTGATTCTCGGCGGTCAGGCGGCTGATGAAGGCGCGGTCGACCTTCACCCGGTTGACGCGAAGGTCCTCCAGATGCGCCAGCGAGGTGAAACCGGTACCGAAATCATCGATGGCCACGCTCAGGCCGCGGCGGCGAATCTGCGCCACCAGGGCTGCGGCATCCTGCTGCGCGTGCATCGCCAGCGACTCGGTGATTTCGAGCTCGACGAGTCCGGGTTCGACGCCGGAGTCCTCGATCGCCGCGTCGAGCATGGAAAAGAAGCGCGGACTGGCAAGCTGCGCCGTCGACAGATTGACCGCCATGCGCAGGCGCATCCCGTTGCGCTGCATGCGGGTCGCCTCCCGGAACGCCACCCGCATGGCCCACTCGCCAAGTCCGACGATCAGGCCCGATTGCTCGGCCAGCGGAATGAAATCGTCCGGCTCGACGTACTGGCCATCGTCGGTACGCCAACGCATCAGGGCCTCGACGCCGATCAACGCGCCGCTGGCCAACGCCACCTGGGGCTGATAGACGACATGCAGGCGAGATTCGTCGAAGGCCGCGCGCAGCGCATCGAGCAGCCGCACGCGCTCATGGATGTCGACGACCATGTCGTGCGAGAAGTAGCGGGCCTGCGCATGGCTGTCCTCTTTGGCGGCATGCAGCGCGATGTTGGCGTCTTTCAGGGCTTCGCTGCCGGTGCCGGTCGCATCCGACAGGCGCAGGATGCCGATGGTGACCTGGACGTGCGTTTCGCGGCCATCGATCAGCAGGGGCGTCGCCATCGCTTCCTCGATGCGCGTCGGCGAAATCCGTGCCTCGTCGCCGAACAGCCCGAAGGTGTCGCCACCGATGCGCGCGACCACGGCATGGCCACCGAAATGGTCCGACAGGCGCTGCGCGAACGCCAGCAGCACCTTGTCGCCATACAGATGCCCGAATGCCTGGTTGAGTTCCGAGAAGCGCGCGATGTCCACCAGTGCCAACGCACGTGGAATGGGCGCACTTTCGGCGCGCGCCTGGTCGATCAGGCCGGCCATCGCCACGCGATTGGGCAGGTTCGACAATGCATCGAGATAGGACGACGCGTTCAGCTGGGTAAACAGCCGGACGTTGTCGTAGCAAGCCGCGATGTTGTTGCAGAACACGCCGACCAGGCGTTCTCCCAACTCATCCAGCGGTTGCGCCAGATCGAGGAACACGGCCATGTCCTGCCCCATCGCGCTGCCGAAGAACAGCACGGTCTGGTCCGCGGCGACGATCGAGCGGCGCTCGTTCAAGCAGCGCTCGAGCGCCGTGCGCACGCGCGCGTCCGGTACATCTTGCAACGGACGGTCGATTTGCGCAGCGAACTTGCCGGCGCCCGCCACGACGCGCGCCACAAGTTGCGGCTCGACGCCGCTGCGCGCACACACCAGGCCCTCGGCGGACACCTGCAGCAATGCCGCCAACTGCGTCACGGCACCCTCGGCGAAGCTCTGCACGCCCTGGATGGCCATCAGCCGGCTGCTGGCGCGCAAGATCAGCTCGAGCCCGCGCAGGCTGGCGTTGATCGCCGAAATCTGCTGGTAGGAACGGATCGCTGCCGTCAGCGCGGCATACAGCTTGGTGCGCGTCAGGTCGCTCTTCGTCTTGTAGTCGTTGATGTCGAAATCGCGGATGGCATCGATTTCCGGCGCATAACCCGGCTGACCTGTCCGCAGGATGATCCGCGTGGCGTCGAGGCCGAGCCCATGGCGAATGTGCTCGATCATGCGCAAACCGGCATCCGGCGCCTCCATCACCACATCGAGCAGGATCACCGCGATGTCGCTCTCGCGGCCGAGCAACTCAAGCCCCTCGCGCGCCGAATAGGCGTGCAGGAATTCCAGCGGCCTGCCGAGGATGTGAGCGTCACCGATGGCGAGCGCCGTCGTCTCGTGCACATCCGGCTCATCGTCGATCACGGCAACGCGCCACGGACGCCGCCCGTGGGCATTGGTGCCGTTGATCCCGGCGTCCAGTTCCTCGGCGAATTCGATCAGGTCGTCGTCTGTCATTGCCTATTGCTTTGGTGATACGTACCGCGCTCAGGTCCAGCCTGCAAACTACAGTCGTGGCGGTACGGCGCATGGGGCGGGCGCCGCGCCGTTGCTACAATCGTGCGACCAATGCTACATGAGGATGCCATGTTTCGTCACGTCGCCGGCACGACGTTTTCGCCGCCCTTGCCGAGTGTGGCATGCGCGCAAATCGGCGATCAGGCGAGTGCCAGCAGGGCCAGTCCGATCGCTGCCGGCAGCGCTTGAACATAGAGGATGCGACGCGACACCGTGAGGCTGCCGAATATGCCGGCGACGACGACGCAGACGAGAAAGAACACCTTGACGCTTGCACCGCCGCCGAGCAAGCCCCAGATCAGACCGGCGGCCAGGAAACCGTTGTACAAGCCCTGATTGGCCGCCAGCGTCTTGGTTTCCGCAGCCTTCTCCGGCGTCATGCCGAAGGTCTTCAAACCGCGCGGCTTGTCCCACAGGAACATCTCGAGCACGAGAAAGTACGTATGCAGCAGCGCAACGAACGCAACGACGACATTGGCAGCGATCGACATAGTCATGCCTCCTGAAGGGCCGTCCCGAAGGAGGCAGGCGCCCCCTCGGGGGGCAGCGAACGAACGTGAGCGTGGGGGTGCATCGCGGCCTCCTGAAGGGCCGTCCCGAAGGAGGCGGGCGCCCCCTCGGGGGGCAGCGAACGAACGTGAGCGTGGGGGTGCATTCGGTTATTTCGTTGGCGGCGGGGCCCGCCTGCGCAGCCTACACGAGATGATCCGGCCATTGCGCGCGCTGGCGCTTGGCGCACTGCTGTCCCTTGCAGGCTGCGCCGGACTTCCCGATCCCGACGGTTGGGAGCGCGTTCACGCGGCGGTGCACTACCGGCGCTGGTCGCCGCATGAGGGCAGTGTCGTCCATGCCGTCCGCGTCGATCTGCGCCATCGCGACATCGCCATCGCCCTGACGCCGCAGCGCGAAGCCGGTCGCACCATCGACCGGTTCGGCGGCCATGACGCCGCACTCGCAGCCATCAACGCATCATTTTTCGGCAAGGCCTTCGAGCCGCGCGGTGCCACGCGCAGCGACGGGTCGGACTGGTCCAGCCAGACGACGCCCGAAGCATTTCCGCTGCTTGCCTGTGACGAACGCGATTGCGCGATCCTGACCGATCCTGCCGCTTTTGCCGATGCCCGCTGGCGCTTGTTGGTGGCGGGCATTCCGGCGCTGCTGCGCGCCGGCGCACCGGCGTGGGAACCGCTGTGTGCGCCGCGGCGCGCGTTCTGCGACAACCCCCACCCGCGCACCGCCATCGGCCTCGATGCCGCGCGGCAGACATTGTGGATCGTCGCCGCCGAAGGACGGCATGAAGGTGCCGCCGGACTCTCGGTCGCGCAAACCGCCATGCTGCTGCGGGAATTGGGCGCCACCGACGCCATCAACCTCGATGGCGGTGGCAGCACGACGCTCAGCACATGCGGCCGGCAGCGCATGCGCCGGCCCGACAACGAGCGCGAGCTGCGCGTGATCGGCAACGCCTTGCTGGTGCGCGAACGGGGGCTAGCGGCCCAGTAGCGGCCCGAGCACGGGCCAGAACGTCTTGGCCGTCAATACGATGGCGATGCCGATCAACACCGGCTTGCTGGTGAGCACGATGATCGCCATGCCGACCGGCGTGCGCTCGGTCTGCCGTCGCCGCGGCCGCCGGATCATGCCCTGGTCGGTATAGCGTCGCGCCGGGTGGGCGCGATCGGCCTGCGCCTGCGGTGCATCGTTGGCATGACCCCACACGTCGGCGCCGGCGCGCTGCGCGTCTTCAGCCTCGATCTGCGAATGTGCCGCGTCGATCTTCATCGTCCCCGACTGCGCACGATCGACCGCGCGCCGCCATCGATTCACTTCCGCCAGCCACATCAGCTCGGACCCTGCCGCCGGCGGCAGACCGCGCCGCGCGCCGTCGCGCGAATCGAACACCAGCGTGGTGATGTACTGATCGAGTTCCACCGTTCCCCAGATGGCGAGGACACGGTTGCAGATGTGCGGTATGCGCTCCAACGCGCTCTGGTAATCGGACATCGGAGGCGGCGGCACACGCGCCGGCAATGGCGAAGGCCGCAGGATAACGCGACCGACCGTCTTTGCGCTCCGCGACTATTCGCTACGCAGCGCCTCGACCGGATCGAGCCGCGCCGCAGCACGCGCCGGCATCACGCCGGCGGCAAGGCCGATCACCATGGCCAACACTTCGGCGAGCACCGCGAACGAAATCGGCGTGTGCACCGGTAGCGCCGGCGCGGCCAGATGAATCAATTGCGCCAGGCCGATGCCGATTACCAGACCCAAGACGCCGCCGATCGCCGCCAGCGCCACGGCTTCGCCGAGGAACAGCGCCAGCACCGTGCGCCGCCGCGCCCCGAGCGCGACCAGCAGGCCGATCTCGCTGGTGCGCTCGGTCACCGCGATGGTCATGATGGTCACGATGCCGACGCCGCCGACCAGCAGCGAAATGCCGCCCAGCGCGCCCACCGCCATGGTCAGGATGTCGAGGATCGACGACAGCGTGGTCAGCATCTCCTCCTGGCTGACGATGGTCACGTCGTCGCGCCCGTGCCGCGCGATCATCGTCTTGCGTACCAGCTCGACCATGCGCTTGGACGACACGCCTTCGGCCACCGCGACATCGATTTCGTTCAGTCCTTCGCGGTTGAACAACTCCATCGCCCGTGCCGCCGGCAGGAAGGCCGTGTCGTCCAGGTCGATGCCAAGGAACTGTCCTTTCGACGCCAGCACGCCGATGACGCGGAACTGCAGGCCGCCGATGCGCACGCGCTGCCCGAGCGCGCTCTCGGCACCGAAAATCTCCAGCTTGAGTTTCGGCCCCAGCACCACCACCGCCGGCGCGTGCGCCTGGTCGCCTTCGGGCAGGAAGCGGCCCACCTGCACGTTGCCCTTGAACACCGTCAGCATCTGCGGGCCGACGCCATAGATCGACGTGCGCCGCGAACGGCCGTTGCCGTTCACCTCGGCGTTGCCGAAAAGACTCGGCGTCACCGCCACCACGTTGGGCAAGCGCGCCAGCACTGCCGCGTCTTCCAGCGTCAGCGGCCGCGCGCTGCTGGGAAATCCGGTTGTCACCGCGCCGCCGGTCTTCGTCTTGCCCGGATGCACGCCGATGACGTTGGTGCCAAACTGCGTGAATTCGGCCAGCACGAAACGGTGGATGCCTTCGCCGATCGACGTCAGCAGGATCACCGCGGCGATGCCCACGGCAATGCCGAGCAGCGTCAGGAAGCTGCGCAGGCGCTGGCCGACGATCGCGCGCCACGCCATCAAGAAGGCATCGGCAGGATTCATGAACGCATTATGCGCCGGGCGTCGACATCCATCGGCCGTGACGGTATACTTTCAACCAGTGCCAACCAGTATTCCCATGCCATGCTCACGACCCGCGAAACCGTCGGCGCCTTCGAGGCCAAGACCCATCTGTCGGCCCTGCTCGACCGCGTCGCGAACGGCGGCGAGGTGCTGATCACCAAACACGGTCGTCCGGTGGCCCGCCTGTGCCCGGTCGCCCCCGGGATCGGCGCGCCGGATGTCGCCGCGACGCTCGCGCAAGCGCGCGAATTCCGCGCGCGCCTGAAGCAGCGCCTGGACCATGGCGAACTGCGCGAACTGATCGACGCGGGACGGCGGTGAGCGCACTGGTCGTCGACTGCTCGGTCACGGCAGCGTGGCTGCTGGCCGAGGACGACCGCGCCGAACGGCTCGTCGCCGCGCACGTTGCCGCCGGCCTGCACGCCCCCGCCCAGTGGCAGCTCGAAATGGCCAACATGCTGCTGACCGCCTTGCGGCGCAAGCGTCTGGACGCAGCGCGCGTCAACGAGGCATTGCGGCTCGTGAATCAACTGCCCGTGCAGGTCGAAGCGGCGACACCCGCGCTCGACACCGCATTCGCGCTCGGTCGCCAATACGGCCTGACCGCCTACGATGCGGCGTACCTCGAATTGGCACTGCGGCGTCACTTGCCCCTGGCGACCTTCGATGAGCCGCTCGCCAAGGCCGCGCGCAAAGCCGGCGCGAAGGTGCTCACCGCCTGACGCGTCGGCAGCGGCTCGTCGCGTGTGCATGGCATCCGCCGCCTTGCCGCTCAGTGCTTCATCAAGGCTTGCACCGGGTCCATGCGCGCGGCGCGATTGGCCGGCGCGATGCCGAACACCAGCCCGGTGGACAAGGCCGTCGCCAATGCGGCGAGCACGGCCCACAGCGGCGCATACGCCGGGAACGCCGGGTACAGCGCACGGATCACCCAGGCGCCGCCCTGGCCCAGCGCGTAGCCCAGCAAGGCGCCGAACACCGACAGCATGGCCGCCTCGGCGAGGAAGGCGTTGCGGATCGTCCGTCCCGGCGCGCCCAGCGCCTTGAGCAGGCCGATCTCGCCGGTGCGCTGGGTGACGGCGACCAGCATGACGTTCATGACGAGGATGCCGGCCACCGCCAGGCTGATCGCCGCAATGCCGGCCACGCCCGCGGTCAGCGCGCCGAGCAGGCGGTCGAAGGTCGCCAGCACGGCATCCTGGGTGATGAC
>JBGARB010000131.1:0-2026 GCA_044230495.1 Rhodocyclaceae bacterium | reverse complement strand
TTCGACGACGAAGCTCATGTGGGCAAGTCCGGCACGGCTTTGCGTCTTGACCGCCGTGACGTTGATCTTCTCGCGCGAGAGCACATCCGAGATGTCGCGCAGCAGGCCCTGGCGATCCGAGGCATCGACCACGAGGTCGACCGGATAGACGGCACCGGCCTGCTCGCCCCAATTGGCGGCGATCACGCGTTCCGGATTGCGCGCCGCCATGTTGCGGAAATTCGCGCATTCAACGCGATGGATCGATATGCCCTTGCCGCGCGTGACAAAACCGGTGATGGCGTCCGGCGGCAGCGGTTTGCAGCACTTGCCTGTCTGGGTCAGCAGCTTGTCCACGCCGACCACCAGAATGCGGCTGTCGCCGGCGCGGCTCTTGCGCGTCTGGATCTCGGGCTCGGGTTCCGGCGCCGCGGCGTCGCCGCGCAGCGCAATGTCGATGGCACGCACGCCGACCTCGCCGCGCGCCGCGGCGAGGAACAGCGCATCGGCACTCTTCAGGCCCAGCTTCGCCGCCAGTTCATCGTGGTTCGCCTGCGACTGCCCTTCGCGCTGCAGCTCCCTGGTCACGATGGCGCGCCCCTGTGCCAGCATCTCGGCCTCGTCCCGCGCGGCGAACCACTGCTTGACCTTGGACCGCGCCCGCGAGGTGGCAAGAAAGCCCTGGGCCGGATTGAGCCAGTCGCGCGACGGGCCGCCGCTCTTCACCGTCACCACCTCGACGCGCTGGCCGTTCTGCAAGGGCGTGCCCAACGGAACCATCTGGCCGTCGATCCTGGCGCCGCGACAACGGTGGCCCAGGTCGGTATGCAGGCGATAGGCGAAGTCCAGCGCGGTGGCGCCGCGCGGCAGGTCGATCACCTTGTCCTGCGGCGTCAGCACGTAAATCGTGTCGTCGAGCGCGGCACGTTTGAACTGCTGCACCCATTCGCCGGAATCCGTGATTTCGTCGCGCCACGACAGCAACTGCCGCAACCAGGAAATCTTGTCCTCGTAGTCGCCGCCGACCTTCACCGACTTGCCGGACTCCTTGTAGCGCCAGTGCGCCGCCACGCCCAGCTCGGCGTGCTCGTGCATCTCGTGGGTGCGTATCTGCACTTCCAGCGAACGCCCGTCCTCGGCGGCCACGGCGGTATGCAGCGAGCGGTAGAAATTGCCCTTGGGATGCGAGATGTAGTCGTCGAATTCGCCGTGGATCGGTTGCCACAGGTGATGCACGATGCCCAAAGCGGTGTAGCAGTCCTTGACCTGGTCGACGATGATGCGCAGCGCGCGCACGTCGTAGACCTTCTCGAAGTCGATGTCCTTGCCGCGCATCTTGTTCCAGATGCTGTAGATGTGCTTCGGCCGCCCATACACCTCGGCCTTGACGCCCGTCGCCGCCAATTCCTCCGCGAGGCGGCGCACGGCGGATTCGATGAAGTCCTCGCGCTCCGAGCGCTTTTCGTCGAGCATGCGCGCGATGCGCTTGTAGGTCTCGGGTTCGAGGTAGCGGAAGGCCAGGTCTTCGAGCTCCCATTTCACCTGCCAGACGCCGAGGCGGTTGGCCAGCGGCGCGTAGATCAACTGGCTTTCGCGCGCCATCTCGTCGCGCAGCGGCCCCGGACGGTTGCCCAGAAAGCGCAAGGATTGCACCCGGCTGGCCAGGCGCAGCATCACCACGCGGATGTCATCCACCATGGCGAGCAGCATCTTGCGCAGGATTTCGGTCTGCGCCTCCATGTCCGCCACGCCCTCGCCGCCGCCCGCGCCGGCTGCCGCGCGCGTCAGCGGACGCAGCCTGCCCAGGCGCCCGAGGCCTTCGACCAGCCCGGCCACCGTGTCGCCAAAGCCGACTTTCAGTCGTTCGGCGGAGTCCTCATGATGGTCGCCGGCGGCAAACAGCAAGGCGGCACAGCGCACCTCGGCATCGAGGTCCAGCGCGGTGGCGACCAGCGCCATGCCGACGGCGTGCTGCCCCGCCGGCTCGCCGCGGCCCAACAGGGATTCACCATCGGCCGCGGGTGCCAGCTCGTGAGCACGCGCGACG
>JBGARB010000013.1:0-47565 GCA_044230495.1 Rhodocyclaceae bacterium | reverse complement strand
GCCTGACCTCCGGCAACAGCGCGCGCCTGGTCGGCGGCACCAATTTCGGCACCGGCGGCACGAACATCGTCGGCCTGATGGAAAACATTGCCAAGGTCGAGACCTCCGGCACCCTCGGGCTGTCGCCGGGCCTCAACGTCGGCGTGCTCACCGGCAACAACACGCTGGGCGCGCTGCTGCGCGCGCTCGAAGCCGATACGCAGGCCAACATCCTGTCGACGCCGAGCATCACCACGCTCGACAACGAAAAGGCCGAAATCGTCATCGGCCAGAACGTGCCCTTCGTTACCGGCTCGTTCACCCAGACCGGCAATGCCGTCACCAATCCGTTCCAGACCTTCGAGCGGCGGGACGTCGGCCTGTCGCTGAAGGTCAAGCCGATGATCACCGACGGCGGCGTCGTTCGCGTCGAGATCTTCCAGGAAGCTTCGTCGTTGCAGGAAACCAGCCTGTCGAACAGCGCCGGGCCGATCACCAACAAGCGCTCGATGTCCTCGACGGTGCTGGTCGATGACGGCGCCATCGTCGTGCTCGGCGGCCTGATGGACGACCGCTACGACAGCGGCGAAGACCGCGTGCCGTTGCTGGGCGATGCCCCGATCATCGGCGGCTTGTTCCGTTACGAGAACCGCAAGCGCGCCAAGACCAACCTGATGGTCTTCCTGCGCCCGCAGATCATCCGCGATGCCGCCGACGCGCGAGGTACCACCGACCGCCTGTACGAAGACATGCTGCGTCGGCAGAGCAGCTTCGCCGCCGGGCAGCGCGACGGTCGCGGCGCCGACGCGCCGCAATTGCCCCCGCGCAGCGCCGCAGTGCCGACCGCCGCGACGCCGCCCTCGCCGCAATGACATTGCGTCTGCCGTACGGCTTCGCCCGCCAGCATCACCTGCTGGTCACCGGCGAGGACGACGACGCGGTACGCGTGGCCGTCACCGCCGCCACGGCGCCGGCCGCGCTGGCCGAATTGCGCCGCCATGCCGACCGGCCGCTGCTCCCCGAACTGGTCAGCGCCGACGAGTTCGCGCGGCGGCTCGCCGAGCGCTATGCGCAATCCGACGTGACGGCACGGGACGTCGCCGACGACATCGGCCAGGACGAAGACATCGCGCGGCTGGTGCAGGATATCCCCGTCATTGCCGACCTGCTCGAACACGACGATGACGCGCCGATCATCCGCATGATCAACGCGCTGCTGGTGCAGGCCGTGCGCGAGAACGCCTCCGACATCCATCTCGAATCCTTCGAGCAGGGCTCGGTGGTCCGCTTCCGTCATGACGGCATGCTGCGCGACATCGTCGCGCCGCCGCGCGGCCTGCATGCCGCGCTGGTTTCGCGCATCAAGATCATGGCCAGCCTCGACATCGCCGAAAAGCGCCTGCCGCAAGATGGCCGCATCTCCATCCGCCTCGCCGGGCGACCCGTCGATATCCGCGTCTCGACGCTGCCCACCAGCCACGGCGAACGCGTCGTGCTGCGCTTGCTCGACAAGAGCGGTGCGCGACTCGATCTCGCCGCTCTGGGCATGGCGCCGACGACGCTCGAGCGCATGCGCGCGCTTGTCGCCCATCCGCATGGCATCGTGCTCGTCACCGGGCCCACCGGCTCGGGCAAGACCACCACCCTGTATGCGGCACTGGGCGAGCTCGATACGCGCGTGCGCAACGTCATGACCGTCGAGGACCCGGTCGAATACGACCTCGAGGGCATCGGCCAGACGCAGGTCAATCCGCGCATCGACCTCGACTTCGCCCGTGCCCTGCGCTCCATCCTGCGCCAGGACCCGGACATCATCATGATCGGCGAAATCCGCGATCTCGAGACGGCGCAGATCGCCGTGCAGGCCAGCCTCACCGGCCACCTCGTGCTCGCCACGCTGCACACCAACGACGCGGCCAGCGCCGTGACGCGGCTCGTCGACATGGGCGTCGAGCCATTCCTGCTGGCCTCCAGCCTGATCGGCGTGCAGGCGCAACGCCTGGTGCGCCGCCTGTGCCCGCACTGCAAGGTCGCCTACCCGCCGGACGCCGGCGAAGCGGCGCAGTTCGCTGGCGCCGCGCCGGCGCAGTTGTACCGGCCGGCCGGTTGCAACACCTGCAACGGCACCGGTTATCTGGGACGCACGGGAATATTCGAATTGCTCGAATTCGACGACGCGCTGCGCAGCGCCATCCACGAACGTGCTTCGGCGCAGGCACTGGCCGAGCAGGCGGCGGCGCGCGGGCGCCTCGTCACCTTGCGCGAGGACGGCCTGCGCTGGGTCGCCGACGGCACGACCGCGCTCGAGGAACTCCTCCGCGTCGCGCGCGACTGACTGGCGCATGGCCGGATTCCGCTATCGTGCACTGGATGCCGCCGGCAAGGCGGTCGGCGGCGTTGTCGATGCCGACACGGCACGTCAGGCCCGCGCCCATTTGCGCGCGCAGGGGCTCTTCCCGCAGGAGGTCGCCAGCGTGCGCACGGGCGCCGGCGAGGGCGGCCCGCGGCTCCCGCTGTCCGGCGCGGCGTTGACGCTGTTGACGCGGCAGTGGGCGTCGTTGCTCGGCGCCGGCCTGACGCTGGAGCAGGCGCTGGCCGCCGCGCACGAACAGGCCGAGCAGCCGCGCGCGCGGCAACTCGTCGCCGCGGTGCGCGGCGACGTGGTTGCCGGCCACAGCCTCGCCGAAGCGCTGTCGCGCCACCCGGCCGCCTTCCCCGACATCTACGTCGCGCTGGTGCGTGCCGGCGAGCGCGCCGGCGGGCTCGAGGCCGTGCTCGGTCGCCTGGCCGACTACCTCGAAACCACGCAGGCCATGCGTGCGCGCATGGCGCAGGCGCTGCTTTACCCGGCGGTGGTCACGGTCATTGCCGTGGCGGTCATTGCCGGCATGATGGTGTATGTCGTTCCGCAGGTCGTCACCGTGTTCCGGCATGGCGATCGCGCCCTGCCGCTGCTCACGCAGGCGCTCATCGTCTTCAGCGATTTCCTCCGCGTGGCATTGCCGTGGCTGCTGATCGCGCTCGTGGCCGGCATCTTCCTTGCGGTGCGCGCATTGCGCCAACCTGCATTGCGCGCCCGCGTCGATGCGGCGCTGCTGCGCGTGCCGCTGCTGGGTAGCCTGCTGCGCACGCAGGGGAGTGCGCGCTTCGCGCAGACGCTGGCGATCCTCGTCGGCGGCGGCGTGCCCCTGCTTGCCGCGCTGGCCGCCGCGCGCGACGTCATGTGGGCGGCGCCGCTGCGCGCGGCCGTCGATGTGGCGATCCAGCAGGTTCGCGAAGGCGGCTCGCTGGCGGCTGCGCTGACGCGCACCAAGCAGTTCCCGCCACTGCTGGCGCATCTGGTCGGCAGCGGCGAACGCAGCGGCCGGCTCGACGCCATGCTCGATCGCGCCGCCGCGCAGCAGCACGGCGAGGTCGCACAGCGCACCGCCTTGCTCGTCGGCCTGCTCGAGCCGGCGCTGATCGTCGCCATGGGCGGCATCGTGCTGCTGATCGTGCTCGCCGTGCTGCAACCGATCCTCGAAATCAACCAACTCATGAGATAGCCCGTCATGTCCTCCAGATATCCTGCGCGCCGCAACCGCGGCTTCACGCTCATCGAAATCATGGTGGTGGTCATCATCATCGGCGTGCTTGCCGCACTGATCGTGCCCAAGGTCATGTCGCGGCCCGACGAAGCCCGTCGCGTCGCCGCCCGCCAGGACATCGCCACGCTGATGCAGGCGCTCAAGCTGTACCGCCTCGACAACCAGCGCTATCCGGCCGGCGACCAGGGGCTCGCCGTGCTGCTGCCGCGCGCCGCCGGGGGCAGCACGCCCAAGGCCGAGGGCTACATCGAGCGCCTGCCTGCCGATCCGTGGGGCCATCCCTATCAATATCTCAACCCCGGCGTGCGCGGCGAGATCGACGTCTTCAGCCTCGGCGCCGACGGCCAGCCCGGCGGCGACGGCGGCAACGCCGACGTCGGCAACTGGGAGCTCTGATTGCGCCACGGCGGGCGCGGCTTCACCCTGGTCGAAATGGCAGTGGTGGTCGCCATCATTGCCGTACTGGGTGTTGCCGTGGTGCTCTCGGTGACGCGGTCGCCAGCCCGTGCGCTGGGCGACGAGGCCGAGCGCCTGCGCCTGCTGCTCGAACTGGCCACCGATGAATCGCGCACCACCGGCTCGGCGATCCTGTGGACCGCCACTGCCGACGGTTATCGTTTCGATCCTTCCCTTCCGCGTGATGCCGAACGCATCGGTCCGCCGCTGCTGCTCGACGCGCGACTGGGTCCGCGCACGCTGTCCGCCGGCCTGGCCGTGGTCGGCGTCGAAGTCGAGGGCGGTCGGGTCGATCCGCCGCGCATTCCGTTTGTTGCCGGCACGGTGACGCCGTTCCGCATCCTGCTCACCGCCGAAGCGCGGCGCATCGAGATCACCGGCAACGCCGCCGGCACGATCGTTATCCGGGAAATGTCTCCGTCATGAGCCGGCGCGGCGGCTTCACGCTCGTCGAAGTGGTGGTGGCGCTTGCCGTGCTGGCCGTGGCGCTGGCGGCGGCCAGTCGCGCCATCGGTGCCGGCATCGATGTGCAGGGCAATCTGCGCCAGCGTGTGCTGGCCGGCTGGGTGGCCGAAAACCGCCTCGCCGAGCACCGCGCTTTGCGCGACTGGCTGCCGGTCGGCGAATCCGCAGGACAGACCCAGATGAGTGGCGAGTCGCTGGCCTGGCGCGAGACGGTCAGCGCCACGCCGAACAGCCAGTTCCGCCGCATCGATGTCGTGGTCAGCGCGCCATCGGGCCGCGAACTGGCACGGCTGACCAGCTTTCTGACGGGGCCGGGCAGTTGAGGCGGCGCGCGCACGGTTTCACGCTGCCGGAGCTGATGGTCGCGGTGGCGCTGCTCGGCATTCTCTCGGTGCTGGCGTGGCGCGGCATCGACGGCATGCAGATGGCTCTGCGCCGTACGGAAGCCGGCGCCGCACGCTGGCAGGCTGTCGCCCGCGCGCTGGACAAACTGGTCGTCGATCTACGTCAGGTGACGCGCGAACCCTTGCCGCTCGACACCAAGCCGCGCGCCGCATGGGCCGGCGTCGCCGCGCCGGCGGGCGATCACATGGAGTTCATGCGCGCGCCGCTGGTCGCCGGCCAGCCGCTGCGACGCATCGGCTACCGGCTGCACGAGGGGCGGCTGGAACTGCTGTTGTGGCCCGACGCATCGGCGGCGGACGCGCCGCCGCGCGCCGAGACGCTGCTTGAAGCGGTCAGCGGCTTCGAGGTGCGTTACCTGGGGGGCGACCTGCGCTGGCACGAGCGCTGGCCGCAAGCGCAGCTCGAGGCCGCGCCGCGGGCCGTGCGCGTGCGCATTGCGCTAGCCGAAGGCGAGCACATCGAGCGCGTGGTGGCGCTGCCATGAGCGCCAGCCGCCGGGCCGCCCCAAGGCGGGCACCGCCTATCCGACCGGAAGTCCGGCCTCGCCGGACTGAACAGCCGTCACCCCCGCCCGCGGGGCGGGGGTCGGGGGGTGGCCCCTTGGGCCATTGCCGGCCGCACCAGTCCGGTGCCGCGCTGATCTTGGCGCTGTTCGCCGCGGCGTTGGCCACGCTGCTGGCCACGCGCATGCTGGAGCGTACCGACATCCTGATCGGCACCATCGAGGGCCGCCATCTGCATGCGCAGGCCGTCGAGCTGACCCGCGGCGGCGTCGATTACGCGCGTGCCGTGCTGATGGAAGACCAGCGGCGCAGCGTCACCGACCATGCCGGCGAACCGTGGGCGACGCCCTTGCCGCCACTCGAGGCCACCGCCGGTGCCATCAAGGCGGCGATCGGCGGGCGCATCGAGGATGTCCAGGGGCGATGGAACATCAACAACCTGCGCACCAGCACCGGTGCCCCCGATCCCGTCCAGTTGGCACTTTTCCGGCGCTGTCGCTCGACGAAACCTTGGCGGCAAAGGCCGCGACACGCATTGCGGCGCCCGGCACCGAGTTGGGCGAGCTGGGTGCGCTGTCGACCGTATCCGGGTTCGACGCCGCCGCGCTCGCGGCGCTGGCATCCCATGTGGTCGCCCTGCCGGGGCCACAGCCGGTCAACGTGAATACCGCCACGGCACCCGTGCTCATGGCCTTGCTGCCGGGCCTCGACGCCAACGGCGCGCGCCAGCTCGTCGTGCAGCGCGATCGCGTGCCCTGGCGCGACCTTGCCGACTTCCGCGCCGCGCTATCATCCGGGCTCGACGGCAATGCCGGCGGTGTGCCGATGGACGTGCGCAGCCAGTTCTTCCTCGTCCGCGTGCGGGCCGGCGCCGGCCGTGCAGCGGCGACGCAGGAGGCCCTGCTGCATCGCGATGCGACGGCGCGTTGGCCGAGCGTGCTGTGGCGACACTACCTATGACGATGCTGCGCTTGTGGATCGATGGCGGGTTTCCGCACCAGGGCACGACCTGCCGCTGGTGGCACTACGCCGCCGACGGGCGCCAGGTTGCGCAGGGGCGCTCGGAGCCGCGCCATTGGCCCGGGCGCGAAGGCGGGGCGGCACCCGCCTGCGAGGTGCTGCTGTCGGCCCAGCAGGCCACCGGACTGCGCATCGTTCTGCCCGCCGCGCGCGGTTCGGCCGATGGCGGTGTCGTACGCTATGCCGTCGAGGAACAACTGCTCGACGATGCCGAGCGCATGCACCTGTCGATCGGCCCGCGTCGCGCGGATGGCCGTCACGAAGTCGTCGCCATCGACCGCGCGCGACTGACCGCGATCCTCGAGGCGCTGCGGCAACTGGGTCTGGCGCCGTCCCGCGTGGTGGTCGCGGCGCAAGCCCTGCCACGCGAGGGGCATGCGGTGCTGCTCGCCGATGGCGCGGCGACGTTGGTCACGCCCGAAACCTGGCTGCCGCTCGACGATGCCGGCGACGGGCCGCCGCCGATGTGGCGCTGGTTCGCCACCGCCCAGCCGGACACCGCGTGCACCGTACACGCGCTGTCCGGCACGGCCGCCGATGCCCCGCGTTATGGCGCCCGCCTGGGCGCCGGCGCGCGGGCCGCCGTGGCGATCGATCCGGCGCAACTGTGTGCCGACGGGCTCAATCTGCTGCAAGGCGAATTCGCCGATCGGCGAGGTCGCTCGCAGGCGCTGCGCATGGTGCGGCCGCTGGCATGGCTGGCGGCCGCCGCGTTGCTACTGGTCTTCCTCGGCGGCGTCGGTCGCTGGCTGGGGCTGCGCCACGAGGTTGCCGAGCTGCGCGAGCAGCAGGCGGCGCTGGCCAAGGCGGCTTTGCCTGGCGTGTCGGTGATCGTCGCGCCGGCCCTGCAGATGCAGCGTACCGCCGACGCCCGGCGACAGGCGCGTGGAGAACTGGGCGAGGGCGACGCGCTTCCCCTGCTGGCGCATGCGGTGGCCGCCGGCATCGGGCCGCTCGATGCGCTGCGCTATCGCGACGGACGGCTGGAACTCACCTGCATCACGGCTGACGACGCCGCGTTGGCCCGATTGCGCACCGAGCTGGCGGCACGCGGCATCGGCAGCAGCGTGCGCAGCACCGAGCCGGCTGGCGGCGGCCGCCGCACGACATTGGTGTTGGTGGCCGGAGCGATGTCGTGAGCGCCCTCGAAATCCCTTCGTCAATGCGCGCCTTCTGGCAGGCACGCAACGCGTCCGAGCGCCGCGCACTGGTGGCGCTCGGCATCGTCCTCGCCATTGCCGCCGTGGCCCAACTGGCATGGATGGCATGGGACGAATCGCCGCGGCTGGCTGCCGAGGCGCGCGTACGGCGCGCCGAATTGGCGCACATGCAAGCGCTCGCCAGGGATCTCGCGCAGCCGGCATCGGCCGCCGTGCGCAAGGCGCCCGCCGGGGCGGCGCTGCTCGCCGCCGTGAGCGTCGAGGTGGCTGCGCTGCCCGGCGCGTTGTCGGCCAAGCCGGGCGCGGGCGGCGGCGTGGAGATCGACGGCAGTGGCGATTTCGACGCCTTCGTGGCGCTGCTCGCGCGCCTGCATGCCACCTGGGGATTGCGGCCGGTGGCGCTCGAAATCGGGCGCGCGGCGATGCCGGGCGCGGTCACGGTGCACGCCGAGTTGACCGCCGAATGACCCGTGGACGGCTGGCCGTACTGCTCGTTGCGCCGCTGATGCTGATGCTGGCGGCAAGGCTGCCAGCGGCGTGGCTGGCGCCGCGCGTCGCGGCAGCGTGCGGCGGACGCTGCGCATTGACGGACATCGAGGGCACCTGGCGCGCGGGACGCGCACGGCTCGTCACGCTCGACGGCCGTGGCGAGGCCGTGCCGCTGCTGCCGCTGGCCTGGCAATGGCAACCGGCAGCGCTCTTCGGCGGCGCGCTGGTCTGGCGGCTCGATGCGCCGGCGACCGGGGAATTGCGCCTCGCCGCCGCCGGCCTGTCGGTACGGACCGCGCCGGTGTCGCTCGCCGCGGCAGCGCTCGAACCCTTGCTGGCTGGCCGCTTGGGCCTGTCGCGCTGGGATGGCACGATCAGCGTGCGCGCCGAATCCTTGTCCTGCGATTGGCAGGGCGAATGCCGCGGCGGCATCGACGGCGAATGGCGCGATGTCCGTTTCGCCAGTGCGTATGCCGATGCCCTGGGCGACTACGCTTTCACGTTCTCGCGCGACGCGGCGGCGCCCTGGCAGGGGCGCGTGAAAGCACTGCGCGGCCCGCTATGGCTGGATGTGGCCGCGCATGCCGGGCGCATCGCCGGCGAAGCGCACATCGATGCGCCGGCGCGGGCGAAACTGGCACCGCTGGTCGGCGGCCTGGCGGCATTCGATGCCGCCAGCGGACGCTACCGCATCGACCTGCCGCTGGTGCTGGACGGCAGCGCCTCATGACGACCTGGCTGCTGGGCTACCTGCTGCTTGGCGCATTCGCCGGCTTCTTCGCCGGCCTGCTCGGGGTCGGCGGCGGCGCGGTGATGGTGCCGGTGCTCGCCGTGATGTTCACCGCTGCCGGCTTCGCGGACGCCCATCTGATGCATCTGGCATTGGGCACTTCGATGGCCGCAATCGTGTTCACGTCGATCTCCAGCCTGCGCGCGCACCATCGCCACGGCGCCGTGCGGTGGCCGGTGGTGAAGGCCATCGCGCCGGGCATCATCGTCGGCACGCTGCTCGGCGCCCAGGTCGCGGCGCGCGTGCCGACGCGGCCGTTGGCGATCTTCTTCGCCGTGTTCATGAGCTATGTGGCGATCCAGATGATCCTCAACGTCAAGCCCAAGCCGTCGCGGCAACTACCCGGTGCGGCCGGCATGTTCGGCGTCGGCGCCGGCATCGGCGGGATCTCGGCGCTGGTGGCCATCGGCGGCGGCTCGCTGTCGGTGCCGTTCATGACCTGGTGCAACGTCAAGATGCACAACGCCATCGGCACCTCGGCGGCGATCGGGTTGCCCATCGCCGTGGCCGGCACCGTCGGCTACATGGTCAGCGGTTGGCCAGCCTGGCAGACCGGCCAGCTGCCGATCGGCAGCTTCGGCTTCATCTACCTGCCGGCACTCTTCGGCTGTGTCGTGGCGAGCGTGCTGACCGCGCCCTTCGGCGCGCGCATGGCCCACCGCCTTCCGGTGGCGACGCTGAAGAAGGTCTTCGCGATCGTCATCGTTGCGCTGCTGGTGCGCATGCTGGTCACCTTGTACGGCTGAGCGCAAACTACAGTGGTGGCGGCACGGCGCTTGTGGCGCGGTTCGCCACGCGCCTGCCGCGCCTGCGACAATGCAGCCACCATGCAGTCCGCACATATCGCCAGGCCCTTGCCGTGACAGCACTAGCGATCCTGCTTTGCGGCTATTCGGTCTTCTGCGCGTTGATGCTGGCGTTGACGCATTTTCGCGGTGAGCAATATCGGGAGCAACCGCTGTCGCACCTGATGGGCCTGGCGCTGCTGCTGGCGCTGGGCGGATTGCAGGTGGCGCATTTTGCGTGGCTCGATCGCGATCTGCCATGGACGCAGTCGATTCCTTATCGGATGACGCTGTTTGCCGTGGCGCCGGCCTTTTACCTGTTCAGCGCGCCGCTGCTGCAGCCGCGGGCGCGTTCCGCTTTTGGACCCGCGATGGCGCTTCATGGCTTGCCCGTCGTGCTCTCACCGCTGCTGCCCGCCGGCGTGGCGATGCCGCTGGCGTTCCTGGTGGGCGCCGCCTACATGCTGTGGCTGGGACGCAGCTTGTATGCGCTGCGTCGCGAACGCGTCGCGTTCCAGCGCGAGGTCATGCTGCTGGGCAGCGTGTTTGCCATCGCGATCGGCGTCTCTGCGCTTGGCGTCTTCCCTGCCGCGCTGCCGAACCGGCTGTTTTTCAGCCTGTACGCCATCGCCATAGGCGCCGCCTTCCTGCTCGTGCAGATTTCGCTCGGCCTGCACCCGAAGCTGCCTGTCGATGTGCGCGAGGCAGCGCAGACCGCCTACGCCAGTTCGACGCTCGCCCGGGTCGATTGCGACGACGCGCTGTCGAGACTGGATGCATTGATGGCGGGCGGACGCGCGTACGAAGATGCGGACTTGAGCCTGCCGCGGTTGGCCGAACGGCTTGGTTTGAGCACGCATCAACTGTCTGAACTGCTCAATGCGCGAATGGGCAAGGGCTTTTCGCGCTATCTGCGCGAGCATCGGGTCGCCGCAGCGAAGGCCATGCTGCGGGACGAACCCTCGGCATCGGTGCTCTCGGTCGGGTTGAGCGTGGGCTTTACGTCGCAATCGACGTTCTATGATGCGTTTCGCGAAATCGAGGGCATGACGCCAGGCCAGTTCCGCAAGCTGAACAGCCCTGCCAAATAGCTTAGGCGCGCCGTTCGCTCGCCAATCTGCTCCGGAACGATCGATCCGGAGCCCAAACGTGTTCCATTTGGATCGGAACGGAAGAAAGTCCGGCGGCCAATCGCCAGACTGAAGGCTCCTTTCAACCACTTGGAGCCTTTCATGAACGCCTACCTGCTGCTCGTCGTCGAGTCCCTGATCAGCGCGGCCGCGAGTCTCGTCGTGCTGCACGCCGTTTCGCAACCTTTGGTCGATGTCCTAGGGCGGATCTGCCCGGACCCGCAAGCCGCCACCTTCTGGCAGGTCTACACCAAAGTCATGCTCCTGATTGCGCCGCTGTTTCTCGTCCTGAGCGTGGACATGCTGACCCATTTCAGCGACCCTTCGGACAGTCTGCGGCTGGCCGTACTGGCCACCTTGGCCGGTCTGATGCTCGGCATGCGCGCCATCGGCAAGCGGCTGGGGCAGTTCGTGGACGTGCCGGAGCGCGACCGGGAGGCGTCATGAACGTCCTGCTGACCGGCGCCAACGGCTTCATCGGTCGCAACGTGGCGCGCGCGCTGGTCGCCGACGGCCACCAGGTCAATCCGGTTTCCCGCGCCGCCGGATGCGACTTCGTCCGTATGTGCGCGCCAGCGGACTGGCTGCCTCGCCTGCGGGACATCGATGCGGTCATCAACTGTGTGGGCATCATCGGCGAGCGCGGTGCGCAGCGCTTCGACACCCTGCACGCGCAGGCCCCGCTGGCGCTGTTTGCGGCGTGCGCGCAGGCGGGCGTGCGGCGGGTGACCCAGATATCGGCACTCGGTGCCGACGAAACGGCATTCTCCGCGTTCCATTTGAGCAAGCGCGCGGCGGATGACGGCCTCAGGCGCATGGACCTCGATTGGTTCGTGCTGCGCCCCTCGCTGATCTACGGCCCGGGGTCGCGCAGCGCCGCGCTGTTCATGCGCATGGCGCGCTGGCCGCTGATCCCGGTTCTTGGCAACGGCCGGCAGGTCATCCAGCCGGTGCATATCAGCGATGTCGTCGCAACCGTGATGCATTGCCTGACGTCACCCGTCGCGCAACAGACGATTGACGTACTGGGGACGGAAGCGATCAGCTTCGCCGACTGGCTGCGCACGATGCGTCATGCACAAGGGCTGGCGCCGACCCGTCTGATGCCTGTGCCGTTCGCGCTGGCCGGGGCTATCGCATGGGTGGCGCGGACCTTCAGCCCGTTGCTGCAGCCGGACAACGTGCGCATGTTGCGCAAGGGTTACCGGGCCGATGCCGGCGCGCTGACGCAGTTCCTCGGACGCGCGCCGGCACGCATCGACGATCACCTGTTCTTTACCGACCTACCACCTTCGCGGAGCACATCATGACCTACACCACATTGAAGACGTTTCATATCCTGAGCATGGTGCTGCTGTTCGGCACCGGGCTGGGCAGCGCATACTACAAATGGATGGCCGACCGCAGCGGCAATCTCGCCCACATTGCGGTGACCAATCGACATGTGGTGCTGGCGGACTGGGTATTCACCACGCCCACCGTGATCTTCCAGCCGCTCAGCGGCTTGTGGATGGCGCATCTGGTCGACCTGCCCTGGACGACCCCGTGGATCGCTGCCAGCCTCGCGCTGTATTGCTTCGCCGGCGCGTGCTGGCTTCCCGTGGTGTGGCTGCAGATCCGCATGCAGAAATCTGCCGACCGGGCGTTGAGCAGTGGCGTGGCCCTGACCGCCAGCTATTGGCGCATGGCGCGCTGGTGGTTCTGGCTCGGCGTGCCGGCGTTCAGTTCGATGGTGGTGGTAGTCGCCCTGATGGTCGTCAAGCACCTGCCGGGAGCGACATCATGAAAGGCATTGTCGAACGGACGCTGGGTGATGCTTGGGCGAGGCTGCCTCCGGTCCTGCGAACGCACTATGGCGCAAGCAACACCATGATCGGCCACATGGACATCGAATTTCCATCGTTCATGAAGCCGCTGCTGGTCGTGCTGCACGCGATGGGCGCGTTGGTCGATCGCGCCGGCGGTGGGGTTGCAACCGTCGTCGAGCGGCGGGCAAACGGCGATCACGAGATCTGGCGGCGGACCATCACCTACGCCGACGGGAACGCACGCCATTTCGACAGCGTCTGGGTTGCCGAAGGTGCCGACCAAGCGATCGAATATGTCAATTCCTGGCTCGGCCTGCAGATGGCACCGCGCGTCGAGGGACGGCGCCTGCACATCGATGGCGTGCGTTTCGTGTTGAAGCTGGGGCCGGCGCTGCTGACGGTTCCAGAATGGCTGGCGCTCGGCCACACGACCATCATCGAGGAAGCGCTCGACGAACACCATTTTGCAATGGACTTCCGCTTGACTCACCCGTTGTTCGGCCAGTTGTTCCGCTATTCGGGACAGTTCGAGGTGGTCGTCGGCGTGCCGGCAGGGCACCGGAACGACAGGCCGCGTCCTGGCGGCTGAGCGCAAACTACAGTGGTGGCGGCACGGCGCTTGTGGCGCGGTTCGCCACGCGCCTGCCGCGCCTGCGACAATGCAGCCACCATGCAGTCCGCACATTCGAATGGCACGTGCCGTGACGGCGCGTGCGATCCCGCCATCCATCCCATCGCCATGCCGGTACGCGTCTCGCTCTCCAAGGCGTCCACCGTGACACGACTTTGATCACCGAACGCTGGCGGCTGTCGCGTGCAGTTGTCTTCTCGCTTGTGCTTCATGCGCTGCTGCTGAGCCTGACGTTCGGCGGCGATGAGGCGGGCCTGCCCGGCCTCGGCTTGCCATGGCAGGAGCGGCGCACCGAAGTGCCCGATCTGCGCGCCGTGCTCAGACCAGCGCCGGCACCGGTACTGCCGATCGAAACAGCCGATAACGCGACGCCGGCCTTGCCGGCCGAACCTGGCAGCACGGACGGGTTCGTGGCGGTGCTCGCCGCGCCGGCAGCCGTTGAACCCACGACGGACGACGACGCACCGCCGGCGCCGACGCAGGCGGTGACTGTCGCCGCCGTGGACCGCGCCCCGACACCGGCAACGTCGGACGGGCCTGCCGAGCCGGCCGCCGAAACGCCGCCGTCGCGCGGCCGCCCGGCTGTCATCGCCATGGAGCGGCCCGAGGAGGCGATCTGGTCGGTGCCGCCGGCCTCGCCACCCGTCGCGCCACCCGCCGCGGCTGGCGAGGCCACGCCACCCGCCGATGCCGGCGCAGAATCTGCGCCGGCCCAGCCGAGCGTTGACGCGACGCAGGAGGCTGCGCGTATCGAGGCGGAGCGGCTGGAAATCCGACGCCAGGAGGCGGCGCGGCTCGATGCGGCGAAGCAGGAAGCGGCTCGCGTCGAAGCGGCGCGATTGGAGGCACAACGCCAGGAGGCGGCGCGGCTCGATGCGGCGAAGCAGGAAGCGGCTCGCGTCGAAGCGGCGCGATTGGAGGCGCAACGCCAGGAGGCGGCGCGGCTCGATGCGGCGAAGCAGGATGCGGCTCACGTCGAAGCGGCGCGATTGGAGGCGCAACGCCAGGAGGCGGCGCGGCTTGAAGCGGCGAAGCAGGAAGCGGCTCGCGTCGAAGCGGCTCGATTGGAGGCGCAACGCCAGGAGGCGGCGCGGCTTGAAGCGGCGAAGCAGGAAGCCGCTCGCGTCGAGGCAGCGCGATTGGAGGCGCAACGCCAGGAGGCGGCACGGCTCGAAACGGCGAAGCAGACGGCGCGCGACGCGGCGGCCCGACTGGAGGCAGAACGTGTTCAGGCGGAAAGGGACGAGGACGAACGGCGCGATGCGCGGCGGCGCGCATTGGGTCGTCAGCTCGACGAAGAAGCCGCCAAGCGCGAGGCCGCGGCGGCGGCGCGGTCGACATCGACGCTGCCGTATTCGGTCAACTCGGCGCGCCGGGCGAGGCTGTGGGGACGCGCCGACACCAATGCCGAGCTGGTCGAATATGCCGAGGCGTGGGCGCGCAAGATCCAGCTCAACACGTCGGTGGCCACCGTGCAGGATATGGCCAGGCGGCTCAAGACGAACCCGCTGGTGACGGTGGCGATCCGCAGCGACGGTTCGGTGGAGTCGGTGACCTTCGTGCTCTCGAGCGGCGTGCCCGAGGTCGACGATGCGATCCGCCGCATCGTGTACAGCCATGCGCCGTATCAGGCGTTTTCGCCCGGACTGGCGCGCGAATACGACGTGCTGGAAGTGCGCCGGACGTGGCACCTCGATACCGCCATCCGCCTCTATTGAGCGCTTGGGGAAAATCCTGCTGCGCCTGGCATCCCGGGGTTGCGCGGTGCTCGCCATCCTCATGCACGCCGTGTGCATTCCGGTTGCTGTGCGCCGGGTCTTCCCGACCTGCCGTCGCGCGCGACGGATTTTCCGCGCAAGCGCCGTCGTACCATCACTGTAGTTTGGTATGCGGCGCTTGTGCGCCGGAACAGCCTCAGCGCCCGCGGGCGTTGCCCCAGAGCACCTTGTGCAGCTGCAATTGCAGGCGCGCGCCGATGTGTTCATCGAGCAGCCATTGCGCCAGCAGCGCGGGATCGAGTTCGCCCTGGACAGGCGAGAAGAGCAGCGTCGGCTTGCCCAGCGCGGGCCCGCCGAAGAGCTCGTGCCGGCGGCAGGCATCGACGGCCCAGTCGAAGTCGGCGCGGTCGGCGAGCACGCATTTGATTTCGTCGCTCGCGGTGAGCTGCGGCAGGTTCTCCCAGCGATTTTTCGCCGCCTCGCCGGAGCCCGGCGCCTTCAGATCGACGATGCGCGCCACGCGGGGGTCGACGCCGGTGACGTCCAGTGCGCCGCTGGTTTCCAGCGAGACATCGTGCCCGGCGTCGCATAACGCGGACAGCAAGGGCAGGCAGGCCTTTTGCGCCAATGGCTCGCCACCCGTGACGCAGACCGTGCGGCAGCCATGGCCGGCGACTTCGTCCAGCACGTCGCGCAGATCGCGCAAGGTGCCGCCGGTGAACGCGTATTCGGTGTCGCACCAGCGGCAGCGCAGCGGGCAACCGGTCAGGCGGACGAAGACCGTCGGCAGGCCGACGCGCGTCGATTCGCCCTGGATGGAACAAAAGATTTCGGCGATGCGCAGCCGCTCGCCGGCGCCGCTGGCCGCCGCGACGGGCGTCGCGGCGCGGGCGACGCTCACTTCTTCGCCAGCCGCTGCTTGGCGCGCTTGCCGGCGTCGGTTGCCGGGTACTGCCGGGCGAGCTGTTCGAGCGCGGCGCGTGCGCCTTTGAGATCCTTGGCGCTGGTGAGATGATCGACGCGGCGTTCGAGCGCCTCGGGCGCGCGTTCGTCGTCGGGCCAGCGCTCGACGAAGGTGGCGAGCAGGCCCGAGGCGGCCAGCGTTTCCTTGAGCTGGCCGTGTGCGTAGGCGCCCCAATAATGCGCGCTGGCGAGCAGGCTGCTTTGCGGATGGCGGGCGATGAACTGGTCGAACGCGGCTGCGGCCTCCTTGTGGCTGGCGGCCTTCAACGCGTTGAGCGCGGCTTCGTAGTCGGCGGTGTCGTTCGGCGGCGGCGGTGCCGGCGGCGCGGCGGCGGCCGCCGCCGCGGCCTTCTCGAGCGCGCGCAGGCGCGTATCGAGATCGACATAGAAATCCTGCTGACGCTTCTGCGTGGCTTCGATGTTGTGCGTCAGCACTTCGACCTGGCCGCGCAGGCGCGCCAGTTCGGCACGCAGTGCCTCGATCTGGTTCGCGAAGTCGAGCTGGTTGCGCGACAGCGTGTCGGCGCGATCCTGCGTTTCGACGATCTTGCCGCGCAGTTCGACGATGCGTTGCCGGGCCTCGTCGTCGTCGAACAGGCCGGCGCTTGCCGGTGCCGCGACCAGCAGCCCCATGGCCAGCCCCATGGCCAGCAGGGCGGCAAGACGCAACGTCACGATCAAAACTCGCCGCTGTAGAGCAGGTGGCCGCGACGATTCTGCGCCCAGCAGGCTTCGTCGGCCTGGGTGCATGCGGGCTTCTCTTCGCCGAGGCTGACGGCCTCGATGCGCGCTTCGCCGACGCCGAGCAGGCCGAGGGCCTTCTTCACGGCTTCGGCGCGCTTCTGGCCAAGGGCCAGGTTGTATTCGCGGCTGCCGCGCTCGTCGGCGTGGCCTTGCACGAGCAGCTTCATCTGCGGCTGCGCGGCGAGGAACTTGGCGTGGGTGGTGAGCAGGCTCTGCGCATCGGCGCGGATGACGTAGCTGTCATAGTCGAAATACACGTCGCGCTTGGACAGCGGGCTGCGCGGGTCGGTGATCGACTTCGGGCTCATCGGATCGAAAGGCGTGGCGGTCGGCGAGGTGGGTGCGACCGGCGCCGTGGTGACGGCGCTGGGCGTACGCGACTCGACGCCCGACGGGCTTTGCTCGGGAGCGGGCGGCTGCGAGCCGCAGGCGGCAAGCAGGGCGGCGGAAACGGAAACGGCAATGATGTGACGCATGGAGGTTCCTTTGATGAAGACGAATGGTTCAGGGCGCGCTGCGCGGCGCCCAGGTGGGTTCGCGGACATCGCCCGCAGCGACGGAAAGCCGCTGTTTGACGCGTCCATCGACGGATACGGCGGCCAGCACACCTCGGCCGGCGACTTCGGTCGCATAAATGATCATGCGCCCGTTGGGCGCGAAGGACGGCGATTCGTCCTTCAGCGTGTCGGTGAGCACCTGCGTCTGCCGCGTCGCCAGATCCATCAGCGTGAGCTGGAAGCGGCCGCTGTTGCGCGAAATGAAGGCCATGCTCTTGCCGTCGGGCGAGATGCGCGGCGAGACGTTGTAGCTGCCTTCGAAGGTGATGCGCTCGGCGTTGCCGCCGGCGGTGGCGATGCGGTAGACCTGCGGCGAGCCGCCGCGGTCGGACGTGAAGTAGATCCATGCACCGTCGGGCGAGTAGCGTGGCTCGGTATCGATGCCGCTGGAGCTGGCCAGGCGCTCGACGCCGCTGCCATTGACATTCACGGCGTAGATCTGCGAACCGCCATCCTTGGTCAGCACGACGGCGAGGCGCTTGCCGTCGGGTGACCAGGCCGGCGCCGAGTTGGAGCCGCGGAAATTGGCCACGACGTGGCGGCGGCCGGTGCCGAGGTCGTGCACGTAGACCACGGGCTTCTTGGCCTCGAACGACACGTAGGCGAGCTTGCCGCCGTCGGGCGACCACACCGGCGAGATGATCGGCTCGCGCGAGGCCAGTGCCGTCTGCGGGTTGCCGCCGTCGGCATCGGCGATCTGCAATTCATATTTGTCGCCGGCGTGCACCACGTAGGCGATGCGCGTCGAGAAGATGCCGGGCTCGCCGATGAGCTTTTCGTAGATGAAATCGGCGATGCGGTGGCCGGTGGCGCGCAGCTGTTCGCTGCCGTGGGCATAGGCCTGGCCGCCGAGGGCGTTGCGCGTGGCAACGTCGTGCAGGCGCATGCGGGTTTCGTAGCGGCCGATGGCGGCTTCGCGGACACTGCCGCCGGCGACGGCGTCGGCGCCGCGCGTCTTGAGGTCGTCGAAGGGCGGCGTATCGGTCTCGGTGACCGGCTGCGGCGCATCGACGATGCGGAACAACCCGCTGCGCTCGAGATCGCCGCGGACCACCGAGGTCAATGCCTTGGCGGAAACGCGGTCGCCGGCGAAGTCCGGAATGGCGATCGGCAACTGCTTGCTGCCGTGGCCGGTGATCACTGCGGTGAGTTCGGCGCGGGCGCTGGAAGCGAGGGGCGGTGCAAAAGCGACAAGGCCGGCGACGAGGCCGGCCGACAGGCGCGATACGAAGCGATTCATGATGGACATTATACCTGTCACTCCTCCAGCGGCCTGAATTCGAGGCTCAGGTCACGTTCGAAGACTTCGGCCATCTCCGGTTTGGGCAGCGGGCTCGATTTGCGTATGGCGCGTTCGATCGCGGCATCCAGCGTGCCGATGCCCGAGCTTTGTTTCAGGCGCACATTGAGCACGTCGCCCGACGGCAGCAGCGTGACGGCGAATATCGCCGCCGGATTGCCGCGCACGTTCGGCGGCAGCACGAGGTTGCCGCGGATCTTGCCGCGCAGCCTGGAAAGCCAGGCATCGGTGTCGGACTGACGCTGGGCACTGACCTTGGCGTCCTTGAGCTGGGCGAGCTCGCTCTCCAGCGCGCGGTTGCGTTTTGCATCGGCCAGCCGTTGCTCGTCCTTGCGCAACATGTCTTGCAGCGGGTCGGGGCGAGGCGGCTGGGCCCTTTCGACCGGTTTGGGCGCTGCCGGCTTCGACTCGGGCGGCGGTGCTTTCTTCGGCTCTGCCTTCTTCGGCTCCGGCTTGGCCTTCACCGCGATATCGGGTTTGGGCGTCGGCGGAGGCGCTTTCGGGGTCGGCTTCGCTTCGACTGTTCGCGCCGGCTCGGGTTTCAGCGGCTCCGCTTTCGGCGGCTCGACCGGTGTCGGCTCGACCACGGCCGGCGGGGTCGGCTCGGGCGCCGGCAGGCTGCGCACCAGCTCCACTTCGACGGCAGCCGGCGTCTGGATCTGCCAGCGGATGCCGTAGATCAGCAGCAGCGCCAGCAGCAGGTGCATGCCGATCGCCAGCGCCAGCGAGGCCCAGCGACCGGGCGCCGGGCGCGGCAAGGCCGCCGCCGTCATCGGCTCTCGCCGGGCCGTACCGCCAGCGGATGCACCAGCAGCCCGATGCGCTTGACGTTCTGTCGCTGCAGTTCGTCCATGACCTGCAGCACGGCTTCGTAGCGCACGTTCTTGTCGCCGGCGATGAGCACGGCCTGATCGGGGTTCTTCGCCTGCGCCGCACGGAGCATCTCGGCCAGTTGCAGGCGGCCGACGGTGACTTCGCCGCCGCCGAGCGCGCGGTCGCGCATGGCCAGCGTCGCGTCGGCCTTGACCATGATTTCCATCGGCGCGACGGGCGGCGTCGACGCCTTGCCGACCGATGGCAGGTCGACGCTGGCGGTCTGGATCATCGGTGCGGTGACCATGAAGATCACCAGCAGCACGAGCATCACGTCGATGTAGGGGACGACGTTGATCTCGTTCTTGAGGCGGCGCGGTCGCATCGCGGAACCTTCAGCGGATCTGCCGTTGCAGGATGTTGGAGAACTCCTCCATGAAGCTCTCGAAGCGCACGGCGAGGCGGTCGCTGTCGTGCGCAAAGCGGTTGTAGGCGACGACGGCGGGAATCGCGGCGAACAGGCCGATGGCCGTGGCCACGAGCGCTTCGGCGATGCCGGGAGCAACGGCGGACAGCGTCGCCGTGGTCATGTTCGACAGGCCGCGGAAGGCATGCATGATGCCCCACACCGTGCCGAACAGGCCGACATAGGGCGACACCGAGCCGACCGACGCGAGGAACGACAGATGCGCCTCGAGATCGTCGATCTCGCGCTGGTAGGTTGCGCGCATGGCGCGGCGGGCGCCGTCGACGATGGCGGCCGCGTCGACCGTCTTCTGCGCGCGCAGCTTGGCGAATTCGCGGAAGCCGGATTCGAAGATGCGTTCCAGCGCGCCGGTCTGGTGGCGGTTGTTCGCAGCGCTTTGGTACAGGGCGTTGAGATCGCCGCCGCTCCAGAACTCGCGCTCGAAGCGATCGGTGCGCGCACGGGCGTCGCGGATCGCGAAGGTCTTGCGGAAGATCCAGTACCACGACTGCAGGGAGACCACGACGAGCAGCAGCATCACCAGCTTGACGACGAGGCTGGCGTTGGCGACCAGTTCGAGAATGGAGAGGTCTTGCGTGACGTTCATGGCGACGGGGCGAGCAGGGAAGCGAATCGGGTGTGCATCGCCGGGGGCAGCGCGATCGGACGTCCCGAGCGCGGATCGATGCAGGCGACGCGGATTGTGGCATCAACGAGGCGTTCGTCATCGCGGGAGATACATTGTGAAAAACATATCTGTGCGCGCTTGAGCGTGTCGACGCGCGTGTGCACGACGAGCAGGTCGTCCAGCCGGGCCGGCTTCAGGTACTCGATCTGCGCGCTGCGCACGGCGAAACCGACACCCTCTTGCAGCATCGACTGCTGGTGGAAGCCCAGCGCGCGCACCAGCTCCGAGCGGGCGCGCTCGAAGTAGCGCAGGTAGTTGGCGTAATACACGATGCCGCCGGCATCGGTGTCCTCGTAATACACGCGGACCGGCAGCGAAACGGCAGGTGCGGATGCGGCGTTGGTCATGGGACAATGTTACAGGGCGGTTGCCGCCGCCCCGCAGCCGAACGACGCAGCAATGGCGACACACGACCGTCTGGCCTACTACTCCCCGCGATTCGATGCCTGCGGCCCGCAGCCGCCGCGCGCGCGGTACGCGATCTTCTCGTCGCAACGCACGGGGAGCAATTACCTGTGCGCGCGTCTTTGCAACATCGAGGGTCGCCTCGGCATGCCGATGGAGTATCTGCACGGCCGCGCCGTCATCGATTTCGGCCAGCGCCTCCTTCCGGGCCGCGCGGGGCCGCTCGGCCTGGACGATTACCTGGCTGCCGTGGCCCGCGTGCGCACGACGGCCGACGGCTGGTTCGGCATCAAGATCCAGCCCAATCAGCTGCTGCCCTTGATCGGCGGGGACGTCGAACGCGTCGCGGCGCTGCTGGCCGGCTTCGACAAGGTGGTCTTCATGCGGCGCGAGGACAAGCTGGCGCAGGCGATTTCGTGTGCGATCGCCAGGGCCAGCGGCGTCTGGTTCAATTTCGGCGAGGAGCCAGCGCTGGCGGCGGCGGATCGTGCGCCGCTGCTGGCCGGGATTCGCGACGATGTGGCACGCTTTGCCCGCGAGGAAGCATTGATGCGGGAGGTGGCCGGCCGATTGCCGCCCGGCAAGTCGCTTGAATGGACGCATGAGGCATTGATCGGGGCGCCGCAACGGGTGTTCGCGGCGACGCTGGCGCATCTGGGCATCGCAGCGGACGACGTCATCGTCGAGACCGAGCGCGTGCGGCCGACGGAAAGGCCGCCGGGCACATTGGCGGCACAATTGCGCGCGGCGTATCTGGAGCGGTATCCGCCGGGCGATGCTCAGAGCACGCGAAACGGATAGAGGCCGGCTTCGCCGGTCTCGTGCAGTTCGAACACCAGACGCCGGCGCATCTTGACGCCCTCGGGAAACGCCAGGTGATGCAGCTCGGGCAGATGCAGCGTCACGACGGCCGGATTGTCGCCGCGCAAAAGGCCCGGCAGCAACGCGGCACGCAGCTTCCCGAAGAGCGCATGCCGCTCCGCCAGGGGCAGCGGCACACCGAGGTCGAACTCCATCTGGTATTTGGCGTGGCAATAGGCGACGTGCAGCTTCTGGCTGGTGGCCTTGTTCTTGATGTCGTAGTCGGCGAAGCGCAGCGCGTCGTCATGCGACATCACGCTCAGCAGCTCACCCGGCAGTTCTCCGCAGGGGCGGCCCAGCCGCCCGAGGCGATAGTAGAGGTCGCTGTCGGCGCCGCCCCAGCCGACGATCGCCTCGTCGTAGCCATCGATGGCCTCGAAATCCTCGCGGGCGCAGACGACATTGCCGTACGATTCCTGCGTGCTCGGGATAAAGCGGAAATGTTGGCCGGCACGCAGCGACGGCAGCACGCGCTCGGCGAAGGCGTCATCCAGCGTGACATCGGCATCGACGAACATCAGCCAGGGCGCGCGGGCGACCCGGGCACCGAGATTGCGCGCGCGCGCGCCCTCGAAGCGCCGGGCATCCTTGACCAGCACGACATGTGCCTGCGGGTGGTGGGTGCGCACCCACTGCCCGCACTGCTGCGGGCAGCCGTAATCGACGACGATCGTTTCGCAGCCCGCCTGCGCGAGCCGGCTGGCCAAGGTCGCTTGCAGGTGCGGCAGGCGACCGCGGCAGGTGGTGATGAACGACAGCTGCGGTGTCGTCACTTGTCCCACAGGCCCGGATTCGCGCCCGGGACATCGAGCCCGAAGTGCCGCCAGATTGCCGGCGAGGCAATCCGCCCGCGCGGCGTACGCTGCAGATAGCCCTGCTGGATCAGGTAGGGTTCGAGCACGTCCTCGATGGTATCCCGCGCTTCGCCGATCGCGGCGGCGAGGTTGTCGACGCCGACCGGGCCACCGCCGAATTTCTCCAGCATGGCGCCGAGCAGCTTGCGGTCCATGACGTCGAGCCCGAGATGGTCGACGTCGAGCATCGTCAATGCCGCGTCGGCGATCTCGCGCGTCACCGCGCCGTCGTGGCGCACGTCGGCGAAGTCGCGCACGCGGCGCAGCAGGCGATTGGCGATGCGCGGCGTGCCGCGCGCGCGGCGGGCGATTTCGAGCGCGCCTTCGTCGGCGATCGGACAATCGAGCAGGTGGGCCGAGCGGCGGACGATCAGGCCGAGTTCGTCGGGCGAGTAGAACTCCAGGCGGGCGACGATGCCGAAGCGGTCGCGCAGCGGATTGGTCAGCATGCCGGCGCGCGTGGTGGCGCCGATCAGCGTGAACGGCGGCAGGTCGAGTTTCACCGAGCGCGCGGCCGGGCCCTCGCCGATCATGATGTCGATCTGGAAATCCTCGAGGGCGGGGTAGAGGATCTCCTCGACGACCGGCGACAGGCGATGGATTTCGTCGATGAACAAGACGTCATGCGGCTCGAGGTTGGTCAGCATCGCGGCCAGATCGCCCGCACGCTCCAGCACCGGCCCGGAGGTCTGGCGCAGGTTGACCCCGAGTTCGTGGGCGACGATGTGCGCCAAGGTCGTCTTGCCCAGGCCGGGCGGGCCGAACAGCAGCACGTGGTCGAGCGCCTCGCGGCGCTTCTTTGCGGCCTCGATGAATATCTCGAGCTGGCCGCGGATCTTCTGCTGGCCGACGTAATCGGCGAGCGCCTTCGGGCGCAACGCACGCTCCAGAGCTTCTTCCTGGGTGCCGGCACGATCGGCGGTGATCAGCCGCTCGTCGGCGGGCGCGGGGGCAAAGCGTTCGGTCTGCAGGGCCATGGCCGATTATCCCTTGCCCAGCAGGCGCAGGGCCTGGCGGATGCCTTCGCCGACGTCGACGTCGACCGCCAGTCCCTTGGTCGCGGCCAGTGCCTCGCGTTCGTTGTAGCCCAGCGCGAGCAGGGCGCCGAGAACGTCGTCATGGGGCGAAGCGGCCGTCGCGGCGCCTGGCGCCGTGTCACCACCACTGTAGTCTGCGCCGCCGACCTTGGGCAGCTTGTCGCGCAGTTCGAGCAGCAATCGCTCGGCGGTCTTCTTGCCGATGCCCGGGATCTTGGTCAGGCGCCCGGTCTCCTGCGTCGCGACCGCGCGCGCCAGCTCGTTGACCGACAGGCCGGAGAGCAGTGCCAGCGCGGTGCGCGCGCCAACACCCGAAATCTTCAGCAACTGGCGGAACGCGGCGCGCTCGGCTTCGCTGGCAAAGCCGAAGAGCAGGTGGGCGTCCTCGCGCACGACCAGATGCGTGAGCAGGACGACGGGCTGGCCGGTTGCCGGCAGCTGGTAGAACGTACTCATCGGCACGTCGATCTCGTAGCCGACGCCGTGGGCGTCGACGGTGACGAGCGGCGGGTTCTTTTCCAGCAGCGTGCCGGCAATGCGTCCGATCATGGCGTGGCCAGTTCCTCGATGCGACGGACCAGATTTTCCGCCACGCGGACCTGGTCGAAAGCGGCATAACGCGCCGAAAACGCCTGCGCAGCGCGCACGTAGTCGGGCGATTCGACCAGCTTGAGCAGTGTGTCCAGCAACTTTTCCGCCGGCTTCTCGGGGACGACGACGATGCCGGCGCCGAGCTTGGCGACGCGCCGCGCAAGCAGGAACTGTTCGAGGTGCCCGGGCAACAGCAGCAAGGGCTTGCCGGCGAGCAGAAACGCCGTCGTGGTGGCGACGCTGGCATAGGTCACGGCGAGGTCGGCATCGCGGGCCATCTGCGCGATGTCAGCCGGCTGGTCGAGAAAGAGCAGGTGTGGCGCGGCGAATCGCCTGCGCAACGCGGCCGGCAGGTCTGGAAAGTACACCGCGCACGGCCCGGGAAAACGCAGCAGCGCTTCAAGCATCGCGACATGATGCACCGTCTGGCGGCGCAAGTAGGCGAACAGCTTCGGGCCGGGCACTTGCGGCCATGCGACAGCGGTGCCGGTGCCGGCGCTGGGCAGGCTGCCCCAGTAGCGGGCGTCGCCGCGATCGGTGTAGTGGTCAAGTTCGGGAAAGGTCATCAGCGTTTGTTCGGCGACATCGAACAACTGCGCCGTGCTCGTCAGCGGCGGCTTGCCGAAGCGGGCCAGGACGGCATTGATGGTGGCGCTGGCTTCGTTGTCCAGTGCGGCGACCTGTTCGACCGGCACGTGGTTCCACGGCCGCATGTTGGGCAGCGGGTTCTGGTGCGGCGGCAACGTGAAGCCGTTGGAGAACATCATCACCGGGATGCCGAGCGTGCGCGCGGCCAGCAACGCCGTCGGCGCGTGGTCGGCGAGCATGAGCTGCGTATCGGTCAGCAGCAACAGTTCGCGCCATGCGGCGACGTTGCCGAACAGCATGGAGACGCGGTCGAAGCCGAAGCGCAGCAGGATGTCGGCATAGGTCAGCGGCACGCCGGGACGCTGCAATTCGATCGGATTGGGTGCCGGCAGCACGCCGAAGCCTTCGCGGGCGATGAACTCACCGGTCATCCCCGGCTGAGCGACGGCCCAGTGCACGGTGTGGCCGCGCCCGCGCAGGGCCTTGGCCAGCGGCATGAAGGCGCCCACATGCCCGAGGGCCGCACCAAGTTCCCAGGCATAGAGCAGCCGCGCCATCAGACGAGCCTGCCGCCGCGACGGCGTCGCGCGCCGATGCCGTGCGCTGCTGCCAGCGCGCCGAGGCCATGTGCGCCGTGCGCATGGCAAATTGCGCAGGCCAGCGCGTCGGCGGCATCCGGCCCCGGCGTGCCGGGCAGGTCGAGCAGCCGGCGCACCATCTCCTGCACCTGTTCCTTGGCCGCCTTGCCGTGCCCGACGACTGCCTGCTTGACCTGCAAGGCGGTGTATTCGGCAACGGGCAACCGCGCGGTGACCAGCGCCGCGACGGCGGCGCCGCGCGCCTGCCCGAGCAGCAAGGTGGATTGCGGATTGACGTTCACGAAGACGATCTCGACGGCGGCTTCCTGCGGTTGCCAGGTGGCGACGATCTCGCCCAGGCCCTCGACCAGCGTGCCGATGCGCGCGGGCAGGCTGTTCGTCTGCTCGGTCTTGACGCAGCCGCTGGCGATGTAGCGCAAGTGCTGGCCTTGCCGGTCGATGATGCCGAATCCCGTCGAGCGCAGGCCGGGGTCGATGCCGAGAATGCGGATGGCGGCGTTCATGTGCGGGCCCAATATACGCCCCAGATCGCCAGCGCCATGCCGGCCAATGCGCCGCCGGACAGCGTCTCGCCGAACGCCGCCCAGGCCATCAGCGCCGTGCACGGCGGCACCAGATAGAACAGGCTGGCGACATTGACGGCGGTGCCGCTGCGGATCAGGTGGTTGAGCAGGCTGATGGCGCCCAGCGAGAGCACGATGACCAGCCAGCCCAGCGCAAAGACGAACTCGCCGACCCAATCGATGCGGATGCCCCCGCCGGCGAATACCACGATGGCGGTGACCAATGCCGTTGGCAGGAACTGAAGCACGGCGCCCGATCGCCAATCGAAGGCGCGGCAATAGCGCTTCTGGTACAGCGTGCCGATCGTGATGCCGAACAGCGCGATCACCGCGGCGGCCAAGGCATCGGGCCCGAAATCGCTGCCCAGCTTGCCGCCGACCACCAGCGCGGTGCCGACAAGGCCGAGCAGCAGGCCCGCCCATTGTCGCGGGCCGACGCGCTCGCCCAGCCAGATGGCGGCGCCGAAGGCGGCCAGCAAGGGTTGCAGGCCGACGACCAGGCTGGCGACGCCGGCGGGCAGGCGCAGCGAGATGGCGATGAAAACGCCCCCCAGATAGGTTGCATGAACCAGCAAGCCGGCGACGCCGATATGCAGCCACTGCCGCGGGTCGCGCGGCCACGGTGCGCGCGTGGCCAGTGCGAGCACCGCCATCAAGCCGACCACCAGCAGGTAGCGCACGAGCAGGAACGACAGCGGCTCGGCATGCGGCAGGCCCAGCTTGGCGCCGACGAAGCCGGTGCTCCACAGCAGCACGAACAGCCACGGGAAGGCCGCCGCGGCGGGCGCGGCAGCCATCGTCATGCTTCGTCGAACATCGCCGTGGTGTACACGTCCTGTACGTCGTCGAGCGATTCGAGCGCATCGATCAGCTTCTGCATCTTCACCGCATCGTCACCGGCGAGTTCGGTCTCGTTCAGCGGCTTCATCGTCACTTCGGCGAACTCGGCCGTAAAGCCGGCGGCGACCAGCGCGTCATGGACGGCGGCAAAATCGCCCGCCGCGGTCAGCACCTCGATGGAGCCGTCTTCGTTGCCGACGACATCCTCGGCGCCGGCCTCGATGGCTGCATCCATCAGCTTGGCCTCGTCGGTGCCCGGTGCGAAAAGGAACTGCCCGCAGTGCTTGAACATGAAGCCGACCGAGCCGTCCGTGCCGAGATTGCCGCCATGCTTCGAAAAGGCGTGGCGGACCTCGGCGACCGTGCGGATGCGGTTGTCGGTCAGGCAATCGACCATCACCGCGGCGCCGCCGAGGCCATAGCCCTCATAACGGATCTCCTCGTAATTGACGCCATCGAGCGCACCGGTGCCACGCTTGATGGCGTTCTCGATGTTGTCCTTGGGCAGACTCTGCGCCTTGGCCTTGTCCATGGCCATGCGCAGGCGCGGATTGCCGCCGGGGTCGCCGCCGCCAAGTTTGGCGGCAACGGTGATTTCCTTGATCAGCTTGGTGAACACCTTGCCGCGCTTGGCGTCCTGGCGGCCCTTGCGATGTTGGATGTTGGCCCATTTGGAATGGCCGGCCATGCGATGTTCCTTATCTGTTGTAGATACTGCGTAAAATCAAAATTTTACCATCGCCCACTCCATTGCCATGAACGCTCCGCTGCCCATCGCCACATGCGCCGGCCAAACGCTTGGCCTGCTCCCGGGATTTGCCAACCGCCACGGCCTGATCACGGGCGCCACCGGCACCGGCAAGACCGTCACGCTGCAGGTCATCACCGAACGCCTGTCTGCCGCCGGCGTGCCGGTTTTCCTGGCCGACGCCAAGGGCGACCTGTCGGGCCTGGGCGCGGCAGGCATGGCGTCGGAGAAATTCAAGGCGCGCCTGGACAAGCTCGGCGTGACCGATTGGCAGGCGGCGGCCTTCCCCTTGACCTTCTGGGACGTCTTCGGCGAGCAGGGCCATCCGGTTCGGGCCACCGTGTCGGACATGGGCCCGCTGCTGATCGCGCGTCTGCTCGGCCTCAACGACACGCAATCGGGTGTGCTGCAGCTGGTCTTCAAGATCGCGGACGATCAGGGTCTGCTGCTGCTCGACCTGAAGGATCTGCGTGCCATGGTGCAGCATGTGGGCGACAACGCCGCGCAGTTCAAGACCGAATACGGCAATGTCTCTGCGGCCTCCATCGGCGCCATCCAGCGCGGCCTGCTGACGATCGAAGAGCAGGGCGGCGACAGGTTCTTCGGCGAGCCGATGCTGAACATCGAGGACCTGATGCAGACGGTCGGCGGCAAGGGCGTGGTCAATGTCCTGGCCGCGGACAAGCTGATGAACGCGCCGCGCCTGTATGCCTGTTTCCTGCTCTGGCTGCTGGCCGAGCTGTTCGAGCAATTGCCCGAGGCGGGCGATCTGCCCAAACCCAAACTGGTCTTCTTTTTTGACGAAGCCCACCTGCTGTTCGGCGACGCGCCGCCGGCACTTCTCGAAAAGGTCGAGCAGGTGGTGCGGCTGATCCGCTCCAAGGGCGTCGGCGTGTTTTTCGTTACCCAGAATCCGCTGGACATTCCGGATACAGTGCTCGGCCAGCTGGGCAATCGCGTCCAGCACGCGCTGCGCGCGTTCACGCCGCGCGACCAGAAGGCGGTCAAATCGGCGGCGCAGACGTTGCGCGCGAATCCGAAATTCGACGCAGAAGCGGCGATCATGGAACTCGGCGTCGGCGAAGCGCTGGTGTCCTTCCTCGACGAAAAGGGCAGCCCGACGGTGGTCGAGCGTGCGTTCATCCTGCCGCCTGCCTCGCGCATCGGGCCGCTCGACGCCGCCGAGCGTGCGCGGCAGATGCAGGGTTCGCTGGTCGCCGGCGTTTACGAAAAAGTGCTGGATCGCGAATCGGCCTACGAAGCGCTGCGCGGCCACGTGCCGGCGGCGGGCAATGGACCGGCCGGCGGTGCGCCAAACTACAGTGGTGGCGGGACGGCGCCAAGAGCGCCCGCACCGCCCGCAGGTGCCCAGGCACCGCAGGCCGAAGGGGGTGGCTGGAGCGATGTGTTGTTCGGGCGCACCGGCCCGCGCGGCGGACAGTATGACGGACTGGTCCAGACCGTCGGCAAGAGCGTGGCACGCACCATCGGTTCATCGGTCGGACGCGAGATCGTGCGCGGCGTGCTCGGCTCGATTCTAGGCGGCCGGCGTCGCTGATCGACACGCAAAGGGAGCGAATGATGGCGATTCAGGAAAGACGCGGGGCCTTGGGGAAGGCGCTGTGCATGGGGGTCGCCTTGGCGACGACATGGAGTGCGGCTGCCTTGGCCGCGCATTCGGAGGCCGAGTTCCTCGGCGATTTCGGCGTCGCCAGCCTGGCAGCGCGGTTGCCGCAGCCGCTGGCGGATGCGCCGGGTGCCGTGACCGTCATCGATCGCGAGACGATCCGCCGCTCCGGCGCGCGCGATCTCGTGGATTTGCTGCGCTGGGTGCCGGGATTTTTCGTTTCGGGCTGGAGCGGCGCGCATCGCATCGCGTCGTATCACGCATCGCTCGATGAGTACGGCACGCGCATGCAGGTCAACATCGACGGCCGCTCGGTGTATTCGACATTCTTCCTTGGCGGATCGTCGACGGCCATGACCGCGATCGCGATCGACGACATCGAGCGCGTCGAAGTATTGCGCGGTGCGAACTCGGCGTCCTTCGGCACCAACGCGATGTTCGGCGTCATCAACGTCGTTACCCGCCATGCCGGCGACACGCCGGGCATAGCCGGCCGCGTCGCCGCCGGCAGCAATGGCATCGGCGACGTGTATGCCCGCGCCGGCGGCGGCGCGCCGGGCCGCAGCTGGCGGCTGTCGGCGACGTCGCGCGGTGACGAGGGCTTTACCCATGTGCCGGATACCCGCCGGGTCGATCAATTCACGCTGCGTGGCGATCTGGCGGTTGCCGACGGCGAACTGATGCTGGTGCTTGGCCATCAGCGCCTGCGCACCTTCAACGGTTTCGCCAACGACCCGACGGACAAGCTGCATGCGGTACGCGAAGCCGGCGATTTCGCCGCCGTGCGCTGGCGCAGGCCGTTGGCGGACGGTGGCGAATTCGTTTTCGCAGCCGACATGGCCAACGAATCTTTCGACGACCACTGGGACTACGAGCTGTTCCCGGGGTTTGCGGTCGGGGCGGATCTGGGCGGCACGGCGCGGCGCGGCAACCTGGAGTTCCAGCACCTTGCCCGCGTCGGCGAGTCGGTACGCTTCGTCTGGGGCGCGGCGGCGCTCACGGAGCGGACGGACGCGATGCCGGCGTTCCATGTCGCCCGCGTCGAAAATGATCGCCTGCAATTGTTTGCGCACGCCGAATGGCAACCCGATCCGGCCTGGACGGTCAATGCCGGCGGGCTGCTCGAGCGACATGACGCCGGTGGGCGGGAGTTCGCGCCGCGCCTGGCCGTCAACTGGCACCTGAGTCCCACGCAGACCTTGCGCGCCGCCGCCACGCGCGCCTTCCGCATGCCGACGCTGTTCGAAAGCTATGCGGACATGCGGTTCTTTGAAGTCCACACCGGCATGTTCGTCCTTCGCCAGTTCTACAACGCCCGCCCGCCGGAACCCGAACGCGTCGTGGCGCGCGAGATCGGCTATCTCGTGCAGTGGCCGCAGTGGCGGGCAAACCTCGATGTGCGAATCTTCGGCGAGCGCAGCGAGCGCCTGATCATGCCGGTGCCGAACGCGGCGCCTGCCCCGCATGATTCGGCCCTGACCGCTGCCAACATCGGCGAGATCGATACGCAGGGCATCGAATACCACGCGCGCTGGCAACCGACACTTGGCACGGACATCCGCATCGCGCAGACCTTCATGCAACCGAGCGCGCCAGCCGGCACCCGGCTTGCGAACTTCGTGCCGCGGCATGTCGGCTCGATTGGCATCATGCAGTCGCTGCCATGGAATCTTGAACTCTCCGGCCTGCTGTCTGCGGTCGATACCGTTTCGGCGCGGCGCATCGGCGCCAGGACGATCGGCCACACCGTGCAACTCGACTTGCGTCTGGCGCGTGCGTTCAGATTGGGTTCCGCGCGAGCCGAAGGCGCATTGGCCTGGCACGCGGTCAGCGGCGAAGTGCCGATTTACGACCCCGAGCGCCGCTACGCAATACCACGCCAGGCCTTCGTTTCGCTCGCCGTGGAACTCTGATTCATGCGCGCCTCGCGCCTCGTTGTCGCTGCCTGCCTATGCCTTATGACATATGCTTTGACATGGGCGGCAACGTCGGCGCGGCCGTTAGTCTGGGTGGTGCTGCCGGCCCAGGAGGGCGTGCACGCCGAGGTCGCGGAGGCGCTGAAGACCGAGGCGGAGCGGCGCCGGCCGCGCGGCATCGAGTGGCAGTCGGGCACGCTGACCGAGCTTGAGCGCAGCGGCGCCGCGCCGACGGCCATCGTGACCATCGGCGCGCAGGCATGGCAGGACACCGCGCGGCGATTTGCCCGCGAGGACAGCGCGCCGATCCTGCTCGCCACCTTGCTGCCGCTTGCCGCCTTCGATCAGGAGCGGGCATCGCTGGCGCGGACGCGGCCGACCAGCGCGATCGTGCTCGACCAGCCGCCGGGCCGGCATGCGCGGCTGGCACGCGCGGCCATGCCGCATGCGCGCCGCATCGGTGTGCTGGTGCCGCGCGGAGACGGCGGGCGCCTGTCGCCGTTGCGCGACGCCTTTGCCGCAGTCGGCATCGATTTGGGTATCCAGGAATCCACGCCGGAAACGCTGGCGGCAGATCTGGTGGCGGCGATGTCGGGCAACGACGCTTTGCTCGCCCTGCCGGCCGGCCAAATCTACAACAGGCAGAACATCGGCATGTTGATGGCCGCCAGTTACCGGATGCGCGTGCCCATCCTCGGCTATTCACCGTCGATCGTCAGTGCTGGTGCGTTGGCCGGCGTGCACGTCACGCCCGCCGAGATCGGGCATGCCGGCGGGGCCGCACTTGCCGACGCGCTCGACGGTCGATCCTTGCCGGCGCCGCGCGCGCCCGCGGCCTTCCAGATCAGCATCAATCCGGCGGTGGCGCGCGCGTTTGGCCTGGTGCTCGATGCCGTGACCCTGGAACGCGCCGTGCGCGCCGACGAGCGATGACCCGGGCCATCGGCGGATTCGCGCTGCACTGGCGCATGTTGCTGGTGGTCCTCGTGCCGCTGGTGTTCGTGGCTGCGGCGATCACCGGCTTCCTCGGCTATCGCTACGCCGAGGACACATCCGCGGCGCAGACGGCCCGCAGCGGCGCGCTGGCGCGCCAGATGCAGGAAGCCGCAGCCTTCGCACTGTTTTTCGGCAACGCCGGCGAGCTTTCGCGGTTGGCCCGCGGTCTGGTCGACAACGATCCGTTGCTGCAGGATGTGGCCATTTTCGATGCCGAGGGCCGCCTGCTCGCCAGTGCCCAGTCGCGGCGGGTCGCCGACCCGTTGACGGCCCGGCCGCGCCTCGAACGGATGGAGGTGCGTCGCGAGGCACGTGCGGTGGCCGACCCGTACCTTGACGAAAGTCCGCTGGCCGCAGCATCGTCGTCGCGTCTGGGGGAAATCGAGCTTCGCTACGACGACGGTCCGCGCGTTGCCGCCTACCTGTCGTTGCTCAAGATCGCCGCCGCGGTCGCCGCCATTGCGGTGCTGGCCGGCATTGCCATGGCCCTGGCGCTGGCGCAGTCGCTGTCGCGACCGCTGCTGTCGATCGCACGCGCGGTGGCACGCATCGGCGAAGGCGAACTGAATGCGCGGGTGGGCGAAGGCGGTCGTCGCGGACACGGCGTGCTGGCACCGCTGGCGCATGGCATCGACGACATGGCGATGCGCCTGGCGTCGGCGCGCGAAGCCATGCAGGCGCGTATCGATGAAGCCACGGCGGAACTGCGCGCGCAGCGCGATGCCGCCGAGCGCGCGACGCAGGCGAAGTCGCGCTTCCTCGCCGCGGCGAGCCACGATCTGCGTCAGCCCATGCAGGCCATAGCCCTGTTCGTGCATCGCTTGCGCACGACGCCATCCGAGGCGGAGCGACGGGCGCTGACGGCCCAGGTGGACGCGGCCGCGGTCGCCTTGCAGGAGAAGCTCGGCGCGTTGCTCGACCTGTCAAGACTCGAAGGCGAGCAACTGCGTACGCACATGCAGCGGACGACCGCCGCGGCCGTCATCGAACCGGTGCTCGGCGGCTTGCGTCCATTGGCCGAGGCCAAGCACCTGTCGCTGCGGTTCCTCGGCGGTCGGCAGGCGGTGGTGACCGATCCGACGATGCTGGCGAGCATCGTCGGCAATCTGGTCAGCAACGCCATCAAGTTCAGCAGCGCCGGGGGCGTGCTGGTGACGTGCCGACGCAGGGGCGAACGGGTCCGCATCGCCGTTTGGGATCGCGGTGTCGGCATTCCCGCGACCTTGCACGCCGACATCTTCGATGAGTATGTACAGGTAGGCAATGCCGAACGCGATCCGGCCAAGGGTGTCGGCATCGGCCTGTCGATTTGCCGTCGGCTGGCGCATGCCATGGAGACGCGCATCGGACTGCGTTCCCAGCTGGGACGCGGCTCGGTGTTCTGGATCGACGTACCGGCCGCCGACGCGGCGGCCGGCGAGAAGACTGCGATGGCCGCGTTGCCCGCGCTCCCTGTGCTGCTGGTCGATTGTGACCGCGCGCGAGCCCTTGCCCTCGAACAGAAGATCACGGATTGGGGCGTTGCCGTGCATACCGTTTGCGGGCTGATGCCGGCCCACGCGGCGCTGCAGTCCGCCAGCGACTATTCGGCGGTGATCTGCCGGGCCGAGTTGGCGGCGACGGACCCCGATGGCAGCCTTTTCGATGCGCTCCGTCAGGCGCACGAACGGACCGTGCTGGTCGCGCTGGGCAATGGCGCCGGCGTGCCCGAGCTGCCGCCGGACTGGCAGGCGATCTTCGGCGTGCGCTTTGGCGTCGATGCACCGCCCGGACGCTTGCGCGCGCTGCTGACGCGACCGCGGTCGGATTTCTGACGCGCGCTAGGCGGCGAACCCGAGACGCCGGCAGATTTCGAGCGTGGCAAGCGACTGGTTCATGCTGTAGAAGTGCAACCCCGGCGCGCCGGCCGCGATCAGGCGCTCGCACATTTCGGTGACGACGTCGAGCCCGAAGGCGCGGATCGACGCGGCATCGTCGCCGAAGCTCTCGAACTTGGCGCGCATCCAGCGCGGAATTTCGGCGCCGCACGCGTCGGAGAATCGCGCCAGCTTCGAGAAGCTGCCGATCGGCATGATGCCGGGCACGATGGGAACCGCGACGCCGATCGCGTGCGCTTCGGCAACGAAGTGTTCGTAGGCATCGGCGTTGTAGAAGTACTGCGTGATCGCCGAGTTGGCGCCGGCGTCGATCTTGGCCTTGAAATGCAGCAGGTCGTCACGCGGCGAACGGGCCTGCGGGTGCCATTCCGGATAAGCCGCGACTTCGACATGGAACCAATCGCCCGTCGCTTCACGGACGAAGGCAACCAGATCGGCGGCGTAGCGGAATTCGCCCGGAGCGCCGACCCCGGAAGGCAAATCGCCGCGCAGTGCGACCAGCCGGCGGATGCCGCACTCGCGATAGGTGTCGAGCAATGCGGCGATGCTTGCGCGCGTGGCCCCGACACAGGACAGATGCGGTGCGGCGACGTGGCCGGCGGCGGCAATTTCGAGCACGGTGGCGATCGTGCGCTCGCGCGTCGAGCCGCCGGCGCCATAGGTGACGGAGAAGAACGCCGGGCGCAGTGCCGCCAGCGCATCGCGCACCTTGGTCAGGCGCGCGGCGCCCTCGTCGTCGTGCGGCGGAAAGAACTCGATGGACAGTTCAAGACTCATGACAACCCCGTGGCGTGCGGCGAGACGGCGCCCGGCGGACTGCGCCGGCAAGCGCCGTGTCACCACGACTGTAGTTTCAGTAGCGGTAATGGGTGGACTTGTACGGACCCTCCTTGGGCACGCCGATGTAAGCGGCCTGCTGGTCGGTCAGCGCGGTGAGTTGCGCGTTGAGCTTGCGCAGTTGCAGGCGGGCGACCTTTTCGTCCAGGTGCTTGGGCAGCGTGTAGACGCCGACCGGGTAATCCGCGGTGCGCGTGAACAGCTCGATCTGCGCGATGGTCTGGTTGGCGAACGAAGAGGACATCACGTAGCTCGGGTGGCCGGTGGCGCAACCGAGGTTCACGAGGCGACCCTTGGCCAGCAGGATGATGCGGCGGCCGGACGGGAAGATGATGTGGTCGACCTGCGGCTTGATCTCTTCCCACGGATATTGCTCGACCGAGGCGACGTCGATCTCGTTGTCGAAGTGGCCGATATTGCAGACGATGGCCTGGTCCTTCATCTTCACCATGTGGTCGTGGGTGATGACATGGTAGTTGCCGGTGGCGGTGACGAAGATGTCCGCCTTGTCGGCGGCGTAGTCCATGGTGACGACGCGGTAGCCTTCCATGGCCGCCTGCAATGCGCAGATCGGATCGATTTCGGTGACCCATACCTGCGCCGACAATGCACGCAAGGCCTGCGCCGACCCCTTGCCGACATCGCCGTAGCCGGCGACGACGGCGATCTTGCCGGCGACCATGACGTCGGTGGCGCGCTTGATGCCGTCTACCAGCGACTCGCGGCAACCGTAGAGGTTGTCGAACTTGGATTTGGTGACCGAGTCATTGACGTTGATCGCCGGGATCTTCAGTTCGCCTCGCTCGTGCATCTGGTACAGCCGGTGCACGCCGGTGGTGGTTTCCTCGGTCACGCCCTTGATGTGCGCCAGGCGCGTTGAATACCACGTCTTGTCGATGGCGAGCTTGGCCTTGATGGCGGCGAAGAGGATGGTTTCCTCTTCGGAGCCGGGTTTGTCCAGCACCGACAGATCCTTTTCTGCCCTGCTGCCCAGATGCAGCAGCAGCGTGGCGTCGCCGCCGTCGTCGAGGATCATGTTCGAGCAGACTGCCGCGCCGCTTTCATTTGGCCACTCGAAGATGCGGTGCGTGTAATCCCAGTAGTCGGTCAACGACTCGCCCTTGATGGCGAAGACCGGCGTGCCGGCGGCGGCGATGGCGGCGGCGGCATGGTCCTGCGTCGAGAAGATGTTGCACGAAGCCCAGCGGACCTGGGCGCCGAGCGCTTGCAACGTCTCGATCAGCACCGCGGTCTGGATCGTCATGTGCAGGCTGCCGGTGATGCGCGCGCCCTTGAGCGGTTGGGCCGTGGCGAACTCGTCGCGGATCGCCATCAGGCCGGGCATTTCGGTCTCGGCGATGCGGATTTCCTTGCGACCCCACGCGGCCAGGCCGAGATCGGCAATGGCGTGGTCCGGCTTTTCGGTAATGGCATTCATGGTGTGCTCCTTCCGTTGCTGCAAGGCAGGAGCACCAATGCAAACGGCGCTCACCACCCTGTCGGGTTTGGTGAGCGCCGTTGCGGAATCCGGTTGTCCGAGCCTGGGGATCTGCCCTCGCAGCGCTCCTCGGACGCCGGAATTATAGCTGCTAGAATCCTCCAGTCCAGCTTACGAATCCGCACGAGGTTTTGCGTCCATGAACCGTTCCCTGTTTGCCTTGTCGCTTTGCGTGGCTGCCTTCGGCGTGCACGCTTCCGAATCCGCGCCGACGCCCAAGGGCGATGCCGCGCGCGGCCAGGCTGTCGCCTCTACGGTATGCGCCGCCTGCCATGCGCCGGATGGCAACAGCACCATCGCGGCCAACCCGAAGCTCGCCGGCCAGCATGCGGAATACCTGTTCAAGCAGATGAAGGAGTTCAAGGCGGCCGACGGCAAGGAGCCGGGCCGTGTGAATGCCGTCATGAACGGCATGATCGCCGCCTACGACGAAAACCAGATGCGCGACATGGCGGCCTACTTCGCGCAGCAGAAGCAGACCGGCGGTGCGGCCAAGTCGCAAGCCACCGTCGAACTGGGCCAGCGCCTGTATCGCGGCGGCGATGCCGCCAAGGGTCTGCCCGCGTGCGCTGCCTGTCACGGCCCGGCCGGTGCCGGCATTCCTGCGCAGTACCCGCGCATTGCCGGCCAGCACACCGAATACACCGAAGCGCAGTTGAAGGCGTTCCGCGACGAAGCGCGCGTCAACGACCCGAACAAGATGATGCGCATGGTGGCCGCGCGCATGTCCGACAAGGAAATCAAGGCGGTGGCCGACTACATCGCCGGCCTGCACTGATTTCGGGTTCGATAGCGTGGAAGGCGGCCTGCGGGCCGCCTTTTCATTTGCGGCGGCCGCCGCTAATCCGGTCGATGCCCGCGAGATCGCGACGCGAAGCCACGTCGCCGAAGCCGGCAGCGACCAGAAGCGTACGCACCGCCGTCGCTTGATCGTAGCCATGTTCCAGCCACAGCGCGCCGTCCGGTGCGAGGTGCGCCGGTGCCGCTGCGACGATATCGCGCAGCGCGTCGAGTCCGTCCGCACCGCTGGCCAGCGCGCCGGCGGGTTCGTGGCGCAGGTCGCCCTGCGCAAGGTGCGGGTCGACCGCCGCAATGTAGGGCGGATTGCCGACGATCACATCGAAGCGTTCGTCGTGCAATGCGGAGAACCAGTTGCTGGAAAGCAAGTGCACACTTGCGCAAAGGCGATCGGCATTGACGCGCGCCAAGGCGAGCGCTTCGGCGCTGACATCAACGGCGGTGACCTTCACGTGGGGGGCGGCGAGCGCGATGCTGATCGCCACGCAGCCGCTGCCGGTGCCCAGATCAAGCACGTGCGCCGTGCCACCACCACTGTAGTTTGCGCGCAGGTGCGCCAGCGTCACCTCGACGAGCAGTTCGGTCTCCGGGCGGGGAATCAATACGCCGGGGCCGACGGCAAAGCGATGTCCGAAGAACTCGCGCTCGCCGATCAGGTACGCCAGCGGCTCACCACTGACCCGCCTGGCGGTCAGTGAGGCGAAGGTACGTATTGCGTCGCCGTCGAGCACTTGATCGTCATGGGCGATCAGCCACGCGGCATCCCGACCGAGCACGTGCCCGAGCAGCATGCGTGCCTCGTGCGCGGGCAGCCTGGCGCGCGCGGCGGCAAGCACATCGCGCAGCAGCGTCATCACGCAGCCAGCGCGGCGAGCTGTTCGGCCTGGTGTTCGGCGGTCAGTGCGGCGATGAGGTCGTCCAGCTCGCCGTCCATGATGGCGTCGATCTTGTACAGCGTCAGGTTGATGCGATGGTCGGTGACGCGCCCCTGCGGGAAGTTGTAGGTGCGAATGCGCTCGGAGCGGTCGCCCGAGCCGATCAGCGACTTGCGCTCGGAGGCGATCTTCTGTTGCTGCTCGCGCTCCCGTTCGGCCTGGATGCGCGCCGCCAGCACCGCCATGGCCTGCGCCTTGTTGCGATGCTGGGAGCGGTCGTCCTGGCATTCGACGACGATGCCGGTCGGTATGTGGGTCAGGCGTACGGCGGAATCGGTCTTGTTGATGTGCTGCCCGCCCGCCCCGGAGGCGCGAAAGGTGTCGATGCGCAGGTCGGCCGGATTGATGTCGATCTCCGCCAGTTCGTCCACCTCCGGCATCACAGCGACGGTACAGGCCGAGGTGTGGATGCGACCCTGCGCCTCCGTTTCCGGTACGCGCTGCACGCGATGGCCGCCGGACTCGAACTTGAGCCTTGAGTACGCACCCGCGCCGTCGATGCGCGCGATGATCTCGCGAAAGCCGCCCAGCGCGGATTCGTTCTTCGAAACGATCTCGACCTTCCAGCGCTGGCGTTCGGCGTAGCGCGCATACATGCGGAAGAGGTCCCCGGCGAACAGCGCCGATTCATCGCCGCCGGTCCCGGCGCGGATTTCGAGGAACAGGCTGCGTTCGTCGTTGGGGTCGCGCGGCAGCAAGGCGGTTTGCAATTGGTGGTCCAGATGCGCCTGCGCGGCGACGGCCGCGTCGCGTTCCGCCTGCGCCAGCTCACGCATTTCGGGGTCGGCGAGCAGTTCGGTGGCGGCGCTCTCGTCGGCCTGCGCGCGACAGTATTGCCGGTACAGGGCGACGACCGGCTGGATCTCGGCATGCTCGCGCGTCATCGCGCGATAGCGGTTCATGTCGCTGGTGATTTCGCTGGAGGCGAGCAGCGCATCGAGTTCCTCGAGACGGTCGGTGAGCCGGTCGAGCCGCTCAAGGATTCGTGGAGTCATGGACGGGAGGGGGTTCGTGTATCGGCTCGTCGCCAAGGTCGGCGGCAGCAACTTCAAGCAGCGTGGGACCGGCGAGGTCCTGATCGTCGGGCAGTGGCGGCGGCAGGAAAGTCGGCGTGGCAATAGGAGCGGCCGGCTCGGGCATCGCCGCTGCGGGCGCCGGGAGCGCGGGCTTGTCCGCGGCAGCGTCCGGGAGCGCGCCGCCGCGGGCGATGCGCTCGATCGAATGCCTGACGGCGGGCGAGAGCAGCAATTCGGTATGTGCCGCGGGTGTGGTGATGTGCTGGTCGAAATGCAGGTAACCCTCGGCGTCGGCCTTGAGGAACTCAGCCTCGATGAGGTTCAGCACCATGTTGGCGAACAGCGTGCGCTCGGCAAATTCCGGTGAATTGAATTCGTAGAGGATCGACAGCCGCTGGGCCAGCAGATGCCCGGATTCCTCGAGGGTTTCGCGTGTCAGCTTGCCGCTGCCGTGGTGCTGCAGCAAGGCCAGCGTGAGGAACTGCCGCTCGAGCGTCGGGCGGATGATCTCGCCGATCTGCCGCAGCTCGGCATTGGCCTCGGCGTTGGGCGGCGGGGAGCGCAGCAGGCCGAGTTCGGCATCGACGACAATCAGGCCGCGTTCTGCGAAGGTGGCTTCGATGCGATCGAGCAGGCTGTCCAGATCGGCGGGCTCCCAGTGCAGGAACAATTCCGCACGCAACAGCCCGTAGATGCCGGCGATCGCCTCCTTGGCGCGCTCCCTCGAAAGCAGCCGGTTGTGGCTGACGAGGCAGGCCAGCAGCGCCGGCAGCGCCAGCAAATGCAGGACATTGTTGCGGAAGTAGGCCAGCAGGCTCGATTGCTCGGGACCGGCGAGGATCATGTCGCCCAGCGGATGGGTCTGGCGGCGGACGAGCTCGAGCCGGATGGCATGGTCGATTGCATCGGCCGACGGCATGTCGCTGACGACCACCGAATCGCTGTACGGCACGGCGCCGAGCAGGAACTGCAGGTGACCGATCTGCACCTGCAGTTGTCGCAGGTCCGCCGTGTGCTTGGGCGTCGATAGCAGCGCAAGCGCGACCAGATTGATCGGATTGACGGTCGCCGCGGCGTTGACGCGACGCGCAAGTTCCGTCGCCACACCGCTGACGACGGGGCGCAGCCACTCGGCACGCGCGTTGGACGGTTCGGAGGCCCAGCCCGGGTGCAGCATGTCGAGCATGCCGGAGAGCAGCAATGGGCGTCCCACGTTGATATGCACCTTGCCGAAATACTTGCGCAGCTCGCGCACCGTGCCGAGCAGGCCAAGCAGCGACTCGCCCTTCTTGGGCTTGCCGCCCAGTTCGTCGAGGTAGGTGTTGCCTTCCATGACCTTCTCATAGCCGATGTAGATCGGCACGAAGGCCAGGGGGCGCGAGCGATTGCGCACGAAGCTGCGGATGGTCATCGCCAGCATCCCGGTCTTCGGCCGCAGCGTGCGACCGTTGCGGCTGCGGCCACCTTCGATGAAATACTCGATCGGAAATCCCTGGCTGACCATCAGGCTGAGGTACTCGTCGAATACCGCGGCGTAGAGGTCGTTGCCCTTGATCTTGCGGCGCAGGAAGAAGGCGCCGCCGCGGCGCAGGATCGGCCCGAGCACGGGAATGTTGAGATTCGCGCCTGCGGCAATGTGCGGCAGCGATACGCCACGCCCATACAGGATGAACGAGATCAGCAGGTAATCGATGTGGCTGCGGTGGCAAGGAATGTAGACGATGCCGTGCGAACGGGCGACATCGGTGATGCGGTCGAAATTGTGCACCACCAGGCCATCGTAGATGCGCGTCCAGACCATGTTGAGGACGATGACGAGCGCCTGCACCACGGAATACGAAAAATCTGAGGCAATCTCCATCGCGTAGCGCGCGGCAGAGCGCTCGCTTTGCGCGAAGGCGACCTTGCGGCGTATGGCGTCGGCGGCGATCGCCTCGCGGATTTCCGGCTTGCCCAGCAGCACATGCAGTTGCGTTTGCCGGTGTGACAGGTTGGGGCCGATGGCGATCTCGCGCTGCCGGCGAAAGTGGACGCGCAGGATGCGCGCCAGCTTGTGGGTCGCACGGTCCTCGCGCGTTTCATTGCGCAGCAATTCGCGCAAGGAGGCCGGGTCGGAAAAACGCACGACCGTATCCCGGCCGTTGACCAGTGTGGCGACGAGTTGGCTGAGAACGCCCACGGACTGCCAGGCTTCGGCGAACAGCGCCTTGAGGATCGAATCCTGCTTCTGCGGCGCGCGCCCCCACAGGATGGTGACCGGCACGAGCTGGACATCGAAGGCCGGATCGGCGAGCGCCTCGCGCACCAGCGGCACCACCATGCCGGCCACTGGCGCCGGCTCGCCCGGCCGTTCGTCGATCTCGCGCTCGCCGGCGTCATGCGAGAGATAGAAGACGGCACGCCGCGCAGAAAACCGGCCCCACTGGATCGGACGCAGGGCCTTGGGCAGGCTGAGGTTGCGCGTTTCCTGGTCGAGGACCAGCGCGTTGGTGAGATGGCGGTACTGCAGCACATAGACGACCGGCGCGTCGGGCTTAAGACCGAGCTTGTCGGGTGTCTCGGGGAAGACCTTGGGCTTGGTCCACAAGTACAGCGTCCGGCGCAGCAGGCGCAGCAGCCAGCCGGGCACGTTGGGCGTGTTGGCGGAAAGCGGGTCCATGGGTGCGGATCGGTGCCCTACTGGTCCGGATGCAGCTTGTACAGGCGCGAAACGATGCGCGAGACCTGTTCGCGATCCTCGCCATCGGCCTGATTGAGCGCCTGCGTCGGGCCATGCAGCAGCTTGTTGGCCAGCGCCAGCGACAAATGCTCGACGACCTGCTCGGCGGGTTCGCCGCGCGCGAGCGCCTTGAGGGCATGCTCGACCTCGTGTCGGCGCATGCGGTCACCTGCATCGCGCAGGGCGCGGATCAACGGGACGGCATGGCGTGCATCGAGCCAATGCAGAAAGTTGTCGACCCGTTCATCGATAATGGCTTCCGCATCGACAACCGCGGCTTGCCGTGCCTCAAGGCCCGATTCGACGATTTCGCCAAGGTCGTCCAGCGTGTAGAGAAACACGTCGTCCAGCGCGCCGACTTCACTTTCGATGTCGCGGGGCACGGCCAGGTCGACCATCACCATCGGCTTGTGGCGGCGTTGTTTCAGCGCACGCTCGACGAGCCCGAGGCCGATGATCGGCAACGGGCTGGCCGTCGAGGCGACGACGATGTCGAAGTCGGCGAGCCGGCCCGGGAGGGCGTCGAGCGCAATGACCTCGGCGCCGATCCGCGCTGCCATCGCGGCGGCCCGCTCGGGCGTGCGATTGGCAATGGCAACGCCGCGCGGGCGTTGGCCCAGGAAATGCGCTGCACACAGCTCGATCATCTCGCCGGCACCGACGAACAGGATGCGCTGGGATGACAGGTCACCGAACACGCGCGTCGACAGATGAACCGCGGCGGCCGCCATGGAGACGACATTTGCGCCGATCGCGGTTGTCGAGCGTACTTCCTTGGCAACGGCGAACGTACGCTGGAACAGCTTGCCCAGCAAGGTGCCCAGGGTGCCTGCATCTTCGGCGACGCGTGCAGCCTGTTTCATCTGGCCGAGAATTTGCGGTTCGCCAAGGACCATCGAATCCAGGCCGCTGGCGACGCGGAACATGTGCCGGACGGCATCGCGCTGCGGATGTTCGTAAAGATGGCTTTGCAGCTGGCGGGGCGACAGCGCGTGGTATTGCGCGAACCATTCAATGGCACATTGGGCACCGTCGGCCGCGCAGTAGATCTCGGTGCGGTTGCAGGTCGAAAGGATCGCCGCCTCGCGCACGTCGTGCGAGGCCACCATCTCGCGCAGGGCCTGGGTCAGTCGCGCCGGATCAAAGGCAACGCGTTCGCGGACGGCGAGCGGCGCGGTACGATGATTGAGACCGAGGGCGAAAAGCGGCATTGTCGGCGTGGGCACGGCAAAGCCGAATTATAGCCAGCAGGGGGAGGCGACCCTTTCAGGTGCGGCGGACGAGATGGCTGCCGATCGAGTAACCGGCGCCGAAGGAGCAGATCACGCCGTGACTGCCGGCGGGCAGGTCCCGGCTGTTCTGGTGAAAGGCAATGATCGACCCTGCCGACGCCGTGTTCGCATAGCGGTCGAGGATCACCGGCGCCTCGTCGCGCGTGGCATCCCTTTGCAGGACACGTCGTGCAATGAGCTGATTCATCGCCAGGTTGGCCTGGTGCAACCAGTAGCGGCGGATGTCTCCCACCTCGAGCGCGCAGGCCGCGATCTGGGCGAGGATGTGGTCGGCGGCCATCGGGCACACTTCCTTGAAGACCCGGCGCCCTTCCTGCACAAAAAGCTTGTCGCGCGTATCGCGCGAGGCCGGGTCGCAACGATCGAGGAAGCCCGAGTTGTTGCGGATGTTGCTCGAGAACTGGGTCGCCGCTCGGGAGCCGAGGATCTGCCATGCGCTGGTGGCGCCGGCGGCAGGCTCGCGTTCGACGACCACGGCCGTCGCCACGTCGCCGAATATGAAATGGCAATCCCGATCCCGCCAGTCCAGATGTCCGGAGCAGATTTCGGGGCCGAGCACCAGCGCGCAGCGTGCCGAGCCTGCCCGCACGGCGTTGGCCGCCTGTTCGATGCCGAAGGTCGCCGACGAGCACGCAACGTTCATGTCGTAGCCATACCCGGAGCATCCCAGTGCGGCCTGCACTTCGATGGCGATCGCCGGATAGGGTCGCTGGAAGTTCGAGCAGGCAACAATGACGAGGTCGACGTCGGCGGCAGTGCGGCCCGCGGCGGCCAGCGCGTCTTTGGCGGCGGCAACCGCCATTTCCGCCATCAGGGAGATCTGCTCGTTGGGGCGCGACGGAATATCGGGGCACATGCGGCGCGGATCGAGGATGCCCGACTTGTCGATGACATGCCGCTGGCGGATTCCCGAGGCCTTCTCGATGAACTCGCTCGAGGACGGCTGCAGCGGAGTCGCCGCGCCTGCCGCGATGGCCTCGGCATTGCGGCTGTTTTCAAGCTGCACATAGTCGTTGAAGGACGCGACCAACTCGTCGTTGGTAATCACGGCCTGCGGTGTCCAGACACCCGTACCGGTAATGAAGACGTTGTTCATGGGAATGCCCCTTGCGCGATGTCGATCAGCGCGGCGACGCGCCAAACTACAGTGGTGGCGGGACGGCGCATGCCGGCACTTTAGAGCCAAATGCGACCCGGTGACCGGCCCTGCGGAAGGGGCGAGGCTACCCGCCGGCAGATTTCCGGCGTGGCTTGGGCGAGCGCTTGCCTCGGGATGCCGGTACGGCCGCATCGGCGGCCGTGCCGAACATCTCTGCCGCGGATTGCATGAATTGCAGCGGCCACGTGGCGGCCTCCATCGCGGCTGAGGCCGGGGCGGCCTTGGGTTCGGCGCCTTGCGTCGCCGCAGCGTTGAGCACCGCCAAGGTGGCTCTCTGCACTTCAAGGCCCTGGATGGTCATTCGCACCATCTGGGCATTGGTTTGCAGCCAGGCTTCGACGGCCTTCAGGTCGGCAATCCGTCGCTCGAGTTCGCCGGCGTCGACGGTCGGCAAGAGCCCCGGCAATGGTGTTTGCAGGTTTCCCCAAAGCGACTTGAGGAATTCCATCGGGTCGGGATAGGCTGGCGCGGTCACGGGGCTCTCCTTGGGCACGTTTCGCTCATCTTACCCTCGCCTGCTCTTCCTGATAGACTTGGCAATGTCATACCGACTGAATGCGACATGAGAATTCTGATCATTGAAGATCACGCGCTGGTACGCGATGGACTGGCGGCGACGCTGGCGGCGCTAGGCAACGATGTGACGACTGTGGGCGTACCCGATTTCGAGAGTGCGCTGGTGGCGCTGGATGCAGCCGATTTCGATCTGATCACGCTGGACCTCATGCTGCCCGGCACCCGCGGGCAGACTGCGCTGCCTGCCCTGCGCCGCCGTGCGCAGAGCACGCCGGTGCTGGTGCTCTCGGCACTGGACGATGTCGCGACCATCCATAAGGTGATCCACGACGGTGCGGCTGGCTTCGTGACCAAGGCTGCGCCCGCCGAGTCTCTCCTGGAAGCGGTTCGTGCCGTCCTTGCTGGCGAAATCTATCTTTCGCCGCAACATCGCCAGGGTGTCGACCGCGTGGAGCGCAGCGATGCGCCCGCCCATTCGATTGCGCAACGTTACGGTTTGACGGCAGCGCAAAACCGGGTGCTGAACGTGCTTGCAGAAGGGCAGAGCAATCGACAGATCGCCGACGTGCTTGGCCTGACGGAGGGCACAGTCAAGATCCACGTGTCGGCAATCCTCAAGGCGCTCGGCGTCGCCAGTCGCGCCGAAGCCGTCTTGCGCTTGTCCAACAAGCGACGCTGACGAAGTCGTTACGCGGCGACCGCCATCGCCCGCTCGCGGCCGGTGGCTTGCAGCGCGGGCAACTGCAACAGCTGCAAGACTTGCACGGCCAGCGCAATGCAGGCGTCATCCAGCGGACGCGGTAACGGCGACGAGACGTTGCGTTGCAACAGTGTCTTTGTGAACGACAGAGCGGGCACCGGCAGGAGGATCCGGTCCGAATGCTCGGCAAGTGATTCGTCGATCACACGCATGGCGGCCTCGCGCTGCCAGGGGATGACCGGCCACTGCGACGGTACCGCATACGCGTGCGGGAACATCGCCAGATCGCGGGTGAGCGTTCGAATATCCTCGGGCGAATCGCGGAAGGGCAGCAAGACGAGATCGGACAGCGAATAGAGGCGTCGGTCAACTTCGGTGCGGTTGCCGCCACCGTCGATGACGCCGACCCAGGCCTTGAGCGAACGGATCTTGTCGACGACGCGGGCCAGCGCGTCACGGGATCGCGCATCGGCTATCAGGTAGCTACGATGAGCGGGATCAAGCGGTTCCCGGCATACGTCCGTCAAAACGCAGACCGAGCGGTGTCCCAGCAGCGACAGGCCATGGGCGAGCATATGCGACAGGGTGGTTTTCCCTGTGCCGCCCTTGTTGCCGATCACGCAAATGACGTCCGCCATGGTTCTCCCGATTGCCGCGCGGTTGCGGCGCAGCGGGAACGATTATTCAGGGCTGGCGTTCGCTCTGATGGGAGAAACTGCGACGGATTCCGCATGTTTTTGTTCTGTGGTGTCCGTCGCCATGCGGAAAACCAGCATGTGGCTATCGCGGGAATCGCCAGTCGGGACGATGTGATCGGGCGGTCTGCCGGGTATCTCGAAGCTGTTGCTGACCAGTAGCGTGCCCGGCCGCATTTCTCTGGCGGCCTTTGTCCACAGGTCGGCCATCGGGGCGGGGGACAGGAATGCATAGACGAGGTCGTAGGGGGTGAATGGCGCCTTCCAGAAGTCGCCACGACGCACTTGAAGATTGGGCAGCGGAGCAGCGCGCACCTTGGCATACAACCACGTCAGCGGCGCGTGTTCAATGCCGACGAATTCGCAATCGGGCCGCGAACGGGCCAGATGGCGCAGCGTTCGACCATCGCCGCATCCGGCGTCGAGGACGAAGCACGGATTCCGCGGCAGCAGGGATTCCAGCACCCGCGCTGCAGCGAGACTCGAAAGGTAGAGCGGAACGCGGCTGACATCCGTACGCCAGAAGACGACGAGAAGCGCGATGAACCCGGCCAGCCACCACGACGGAGGCACGCCCAGCATCATGGCGAGGGCAGCCAGTGGCGCGAAGACCAGATGGATGAGTCGCCACCACCAGGGCGCCTGCAAGAAATGGCTGACGATGGCACAACACCCGCCCTGCACCAGTGCCCCGAGGATGGGAGGGCGCAACAACTCAGGCGTCACGACGAAGAGGGCAAGCGCCAGAACGGATCCCAATGCCTGGACCGCAATCGCGAGGACAACCGGGCGCCGCAACCATCGCCGGGCGAGGCTGCGACCGATCGTGTCGTTGGCGGAAGACACTCCACGGTCAGGACGGATCACGACCGGCGGCCCGTGCGTCTCTTGACTAGGCGGAGAAAGAACACGATAATTCGACGTTTCGCTGGAGGGGTTCCCGAGCGGTCAAAGGGATCAGACTGTAAATCTGACGGCTCTGCCTTCGAAGGTTCGAATCCTTCCCCCTCCACCAAAACATTGTTTCATAAGGATTATCAACACGAATCCGCAATGCGCGGCGGTAGTTTAATGGTAGAACCTCAGCCTTCCAAGCTGATGACGCGGGTTCGATTCCCGCTCGCCGCTCCATCGGGGTCGCTGGTCGCAGACGTTACGCCCTTGTAGCTCAGTGGTAGAGCACTCCCTTGGTAAGGGAGAGGCCACGTGTTCAATCCACGTCAAGGGCACCACTACTTTTGTTCTTTCTGTTGGGGTAAAGAGACATGGCAAAGGGTAAGTTTGAGCGGACGAAGCCGCACGTGAACGTGGGGACGATTGGTCACGTGGACCATGGCAAGACGACATTGACGGCGGCGATCACGTCGGTGTTGGCGGCGAAGTTTGGTGGTGAGGCGAAGGCCTACGACCAGATTGATGCGGCGCCGGAAGAGAAGGCGCG
>JBGARB010000091.1:0-9776 GCA_044230495.1 Rhodocyclaceae bacterium | reverse complement strand
AGCGCGCGCGAACTCGATGTCGTCTATCCGTCGATCAACGAACGCCCTACCGGCGATTACGGCTATCGGGTACTGGAGCTGGCGCTGGCCAAGTCGGGCGAGCGTTACCGCTTGCGCCGGTCGTCGGCGACGATGAACGTCCGCCGCGCCAAGGCCGAGATCGTTGCCGGCCGCATTTCGGTGATCGACATCGGCACCAGCCGGGAGCATGAAGAATCCCTGCGTCCCGTGTATTTCCCGATCGACCGGGGCTTGAGCGGCTACCGCCTGTTCATCATTCACCGCGAATTGGCCGACGCCTTCGCCACGGTGCGCGATCTTGCCGACCTGCGCCGCTACAAGGCCGGACAGGGGCCGGGCTGGGCCGATGCGCAGATACTCGAGGCGGCCGGCATCACGGTGATCACGGCCCCCTTCGAGAGCCTGTTCGCCATGGTGGATGGGCGACGCTTCGACTTCTTTCCGCTCGGCGTCGAAGAGGTCTTCGACTTTCTGGACCGCTACCGGAACCTCGCGCCGCATTCGATCATCGAGCCGCAGCTGGCGATCCACTACCCCTTCGCGCGGCTGTTTTTCGTTCGCCGCGACGACACGGCGCTGCACGACGCCCTGCTCAAGGGGCTCCGTCGTGCGCTTGCCGACGGCAGCCTGCAACGCCTGCTCGACGACACGATGTTCGGCCGTGGCTGGCGCCAATCCAGGCTGGCGCAGCGACGGATCATCCGGCTCGACAATCCGCTGCTCACCGAGGCCTTCCAGGCCATGCCGAAGGCGTATTTCATCCAGCCATGAGCGACGACACCGGCCGCGCGCTGCGCGCGCTCTACACGCCGGACGGGGGCGTCGGCGCGATCTTCACCGGCAAGGTTGCCGACTACGTCGCCTCGCGGCCCGGCTATCCGGCGCCGTTGTTCGAACTGCTGCGCGCCGCATGCCCGCCGGCCGCGGGCGCGGACGTCGCCGACATCGGTGCCGGCACCGGACTGCTCACGCAGGGGCTGCTCGCAGCCGGCTATCGGGTCGTCGCGGTGGAGCCGAATGCCGACATGCGCCGCGCGGCGGACAGCCGGCTCGGCGCCCTGCCCGGCTATCGCAGCGTCGATGGTTCCGCGGAGGCCCTGCCGTTCGATGACAACACGCTCGACCTCATCACGGCAGCGCAGGCCTTCCACTGGTTCGATGTCGAACGGGCACGCGACGAATGCCTGCGCGTGCTGCGCCCGCACGGGCAGGTCGCGCTGATCTGGAATGATCGGGTACTTGCCGATCCGCTGCATGCGGCATTGGACGACGTGTTTGCCGCCTATGGCGGCGAGCGGCGCGGTGCGCTGGTGGCGCACGAGGAGCGCCGAGACGTGCCGCGCTTCTTCGGCGCCGGGCGATCGGCGGAGCATGCATGGGCGAACGAGCACCTGCTCGACGAAGGCGGCCTGCTCGCGCTGGTGTTCTCCCGTTCGTACATGCCGGCGCGCGAGTCGGCGGCCGGCCGCGAGGCGGCGCAGCGTGTCGGCGCCATCTTCCGGCAGTTTGCCGCGGAGGGTGTGCTGGCCGTCCGCTACGTCACGGTCGCCATTGTCGGACGGCCGCAGTGACGATCGCGCAGCGGCATGCCCGGCGATTGACATGCCGTTGCAAGTGGTGTTGAATGAGGCTGGTTTTTTATACAGCCTACAAGCGATGACCCGCTACCGCTCAACGAACCGGCCTTCGGCGCTTGTCACAGCGATTGCCTGTGTGCTGGCGCTCGTTGCGCTTGCGCCCGCCGCACCATCCATCGCCCAAACCCAGGGATCGCGCGCCATGAACCAGACCGCCAAAGGCACATTCACCGTCACCATCCAGCCCGCTGCGGAACCGGATGTGCGCGACGGTCTCAGTCTGGGCCGCATGACCCTCGACAAAGTCTTCGCCGGCGATCTGGTCGGGACAGGCAAGGGCCAGATGCTGACGGCCATGACGCCGGTGAAGGGCTCGGCCGGCTACGTCGCCATCGAGCGGTTCAGCGGCACGGTGCACGGCAAGGCCGGCAGCTTCGCGCTCCAGCATTCGGGCGTCATGTCGGCGGCGGGGCAGTCGTTGTCCATCCGCGTCGTGCCCGACTCCGGCTCGGGCGAGCTGACCGGCATCGCCGGCGAACTCGCCATCCGCATCGACGGCGGGCAGCATTTCTACGAATTCACCTACACCTTGCCGCGCTGAGGCGCAGGAGGGAAGCCCGATGGCCACGTCTCGATCCACCATCGATCATTTGCTCGACCAATTGGCCGGCACGGGCGATTTCATCGCCCGCAAGATGTTCGGCGAATACTGCCTTTATCTGGCCGGCAAGCCGGTGGCGGTGGTGTGCGACGACCAGTTGTTCGTCAAACCCACCGATGCCGGCCGCGCCCGTCTGGCCGACGCCACCGAAGCCTCGCCTTATCCCGGCGCGAAGCCGCATCTGCTGGTCACCGCCGACCTGTGGGAAGACCGCGACACCCTCGCCGCGCTGCTCCACGCCACCGCCAATGCCCTGCCCGCAGCCAAACCGCGCAAGCCGGCGAAGCCGCGCCGAGCGACGGCAACCTAGCGCACGCCGCATGTGCCGCCCCGCACGGTCGGACGCGGGTTCCGCGGCGCGCCTCGCCAAGCGGTCGCATCCCGCATGCTGGCGCTGATCCGGATCGCGCTTGGCCCGGTGTTGCTGTTGCAGGGCCGATGGCTGCAGCGTCGCGCATTGCGCCTGCCCGAGCCGGCCGGCCCGCGCACCGGCAGCGTCGCGGCGGCGGCAACCGCCACTTCGCCATTGCGACTGCTGGTGATCGGCGACTCGTCCGCGGCCGGCGTCGGCGTCGCTCAGCAGCGCGACGCCCTCGCCATGCCGATGGCGCACCACCTTGCCGCACAGGGCGCCGGGTCCGTGGATTGGCGGCTGCTGGCGCGCTCGGGCATCGACACCCGCGAGGCGCTCGCACTGCTGCAGGCGGACGATGCCGGTCCTGCCGACGCTGTCGTCATCGCCCTGGGCGTCAATGACGTCACCGCCCAGCGCGCACCCCGCGCCTTCGCCGCCGACTACGAACGCCTGCTCGCCGCCATCGGCGAACGCGCCGCACCCCGCGTCGTCGTCATCTGCGGCCTGCCGCCGATGCATCGCTTCGCTGCCGTGCCCGAGCCGCTGCGCTGGTATCTGGGTCGCTGTGCCGCGCGCATGGACGACGAACTGCGCCAACTTTGCCGCTCGGCGCCGGCGCGTCTGTACCTGTCGTTTGACGATCTGCCCGCGGCCGACCTTGCCGTCGATGGTTTCCACCCCGGCCCGCAGACCTACCGCGCGTGGTCCGCCCGCGTCGCCCATGCTCTTCATGCCCATTTGTGCGAGGATGTTCGCTGACGCATCGAACCGCTCCCGCCCATGACCCGACACCTGCTGATCAATGTGCACCTCTTCGCCGTCATCGCCTGGATCGGCGGCATGTACTTCGCCTATTTCTGCCTCCGTCCGGCCGCCGTCGAGACGCTGGCGCCGCCGCAGCGCCTGCCCTTGTGGTCGGCCACCTTCGCGCGCTTCCTGCCGATGATGGCCGTTGCCGTCGCGCTGCTTGTCGCCAGCGGCTACACGATGCTGCTGCAAACGGGCTTCGCTGCCGCGCCGGTGTCGTGGCACATCATGGCGACGCTCGGCACGATCATGGCAATCGTCTTCGCCTACGTCTGGCTCCGCCTCTACCCGAAGCTGGTCGCAGGCTGCGCGGCGCAGGCCTGGCCGGCGGCCGGCGAGGCGCTGAACGGCATCCGCCGCATGGTCGCGGTGAACCTCGCGCTGGGCGCCTGCACGATCGTCGCGGCACTGTGGCTGCGGTGAGCCGGCCCATGCGCCACTACGAAGGCCGCTGCCACTGCGGCGCCGTGCGCTTTCGCATCGAGACCGATTTCCCCGAGCTGACGACCTGCGATTGCTCGATCTGCCGCATGAAGAACGCGCTGATGGTCAAGGTGCATGAAAGCCGCTTCGAACTGCTCGCCGGTGCCGACGCGCTCGCCGAATACCAATTCCATACGCGGACCGCGCGGCATTTCTTCTGCAAGGTCTGCGGCATCTACCCGTTTCACCGCAAGCGCGTGACCCCCGATCATTTCGGCATCAACATCTTCTGTCTGCAGGGTTTCGACCCCGAGGGCATTCCGGTGCGCCGCGCCGCGGGCGCGTCGATGACATGAGTGCCGCTTTCCTCATCGGCCACATCTCCATCAAGGACGCCGCGCTGTGGGACGAATACCGCAATGCGGTACCGGCGACGCTGGCACCGTGGGATGCCGAACTGGTGTTCCGCGGTCAGCGCGCCGCGGTGCTCGGCGGCCACCACGCCCACACCGACGTCGTCGTCATCCGCTTTGCCGACATGGCCGCGCTCGACGGCTGGTTCGCCTCGCCGGCCTATCAGGCACTGATCCCGCTGCGCATGCGCGCCGCCGACGTCGATCTGGTGAGCTACAGCGCGTGAGCGCGGCGGCGCTGGCGCGATAATCCCGCGAGCCCACCGCAGGAGCGTGTTCATGACGACCGCCGATCGCATCATCCTCCGCCAGACGCCGACGCCGGGCAAGCAGCCCGTGCGCATCCCGCAGCGCCTGCGTCGCGCATGACCGACGACGTCTCGATCGACAGCGGCGACGCAACCGCCGCCGCGCTCGACATCATCGATACCGGCATCGGCGACTTCAACGACGCCGCGGCACCGCTGGCCGAAGTTCGCCCGCTGGCCTGCATCGCCCGCGCCGACGGCGACGTCATCGGCGGCGCCGTGGGACGCAGTTGGGGCGCTTGCGCCGAGTTGCAGCAACTGTGGGTGCGCGAAGATCGTCGCGGCGCAGGCATCGGCCGGCGGCTGCTCGCCGCTTTCGAGGCAGCGGCCGCGGCGCGCGGCGCGGCAACCTGCTTCCTCGAGAGCTTCAGCTTCCAGGCACCGGCCTTCTACGCCGCACAAGGTTATGCGACGGCGTGGCGCAACGCCGCGTACCCGCATGGCATCGTGAAGCACCACATGGTCAAGGCGCTTGGCGCCGTGCCGCCACCACTGTAGTTTCGTGGAACGCGACGACGCCAACGCCTGCCGCTTCGTTGCCGGCGATCCGCGCGGCCACTACGAGAGCTGGTTCCAGCGCGCCAACCATCCGACGCGCGCGCTGGCCTTCTGGATCCGCTACACCGTCTTCGCGCCGCGCGGCCGGCCGCAGGACGCCGTCGGCGAGCGCTGGGCGATCTGGTTCGATGGTGAGGCCGGCCGCATCGTCGCCGCCAAGCGCGTCGTGCCGATTGCCGACTGCGCATTTTCGCCGCGCCGGCTGGAGGTGCGCATCGGCCATGCCGCGCTGGCCGACGGCCGGCTCGAAGGCGATGCGCACTCCGCGGCGCATCGCATCGACTGGCGCCTCGCGTGGCGCGGCGAGGCGCCGCCGCTGCTGCTGCTGCCGCCGGCGTGGTACGCCGCGCGACTGCCCAAGGCCAAGGCGCTGGTCGGCACGCCGCTGGCCACGTATGACGGCGAGATCGTCGTCGATGGCGCGGTGCAGCGCATCGACGGCTGGACCGGCAGCCAGAACCACAACTGGGGACGCCAGCACACGGACGCCTACGCCTGGGGACAGGTGGCCGGCTTCGACGACGCAGCGGACGCCTTCCTCGAATGCTCGACGGCGCGCGTGCGCTTCGGCCCGCTATGGACGCCGCCACTGTCGCTGGCCGTGCTGCGCCTGGGCGGACGCGAATGGCGCTTCACCGGCGCGCGCCGCGCGCTGGCCGCGCGCGGGCATTACGATTTCAAGCAATGGACGCTCGCGACGGCGGACGGCGCGACGCGCCTGTCGGTGCGCTTCGACGTGCCGCCGGACGGCTTCGTCGGCCTGCGCTACGACAATCCGCCGGGTGGCGCCAAGACCTGCCTCAACAGCAAGCTGGCGGCGTGCACCGTGCGCCTGGACGAAGCCGGCCGCGCGCCGCTGCACTTGCGCAGCGCGCACCGCGCGGCCTTCGAAATCCTCACCGACCGCAGCGACCACGGCGTCGCCGTGGTCGCGTAGCGTCACGCAGCGTCACGCAGCGGGACGGTGCAGCGCGCAGAGCTTGTTGCCGTCCGGATCGCGCACATAGGCGAGATACATCGCGCCCAGCTTGCCTTCGCGCAGTCCCGGCGGATCCTCGATCGACGTGCCGCCATGCGCGACGGCGGCATCGTGGAATGCGCGCACCTGTTCGGGCGACGCGCACTTGAAGCCGATGGTGCCGCCGTTGGCATGGCTCGCGGCCTCGCCGTTGATGGGTTCGGTGACGCAGAACGTGCTGCCGTCGTGCCGATAGAACAGGCGGTTGTGGCCGGTGCCGGACGCATTGGCAAGCGGCTCGCCGGCGCCAAGCACGGCGAGCACCGCGTCATAAAACCGCTTGGCGCGTCCGATGTCGTTCGTTCCGACCATGACGTGACTGAACATGTGTTTTCTCCGGGGTCTTGGGGTTGAGGGTCAATGTCATGCGGTTCGCGCCATGGCACAGAGCGATGTTCGCCGCTGACGGCGTCAGCATACTGCCCTTCGTACGTGCAGCGGCAACCCGGGCTTTCGCCCGCCCGGCGCCGGCGGATCAGTCGCCGAGCACGTCGGCGCCCTTGGGCGCCTTGAAGCGGAACAGCTCCGAGGCCAGCGCGGGGTTGGCCTCCAGCCGCGTGAAGCGCAGGAAGGTGACCTGACCGAAGTGGTCGTGGATTTCCATTGTCGCCGGCAGGTTGCCGGTCATGCCGATGCGCACGCGGGCGAAGCCGCTTTCCTTCGATTTCGGCGTCGCATCGACGAACGCGAGGCCGTCCTTGTCGCCGGCATCGGCGAGCTCGAACTGCCGCTCGATGTCGGTGCCGGCCAGCAACGCCGCCGGCGTGCCGGCGAGCACGTCGCCCGTGCGCTTGACGACGACCTGGTTGAGGTCGGGGTCCCAGCTCCACAGCGTCGCGCCGTCGCTGACCAGCAGTTGCACCTGCGGCTTTTCGTACGACCAGCGGAAGCGTCCGGGCCGCTCAATGGCGAAGATGCCGGTCGACTGCCGGGGCTTCTTGCCGCCTTGCGACATGACGGTCTGCGTGAAGGTGCCGCGCGCCGAGAGCGTCGCGTTCATGAAGTGTCGCAACTGGTCGGCGCCGGCCGCGAAGGCGGCAGGCGGCGCAAAGAGTACGGCGGCGAGGGCAAGCAGGAGGGCGCGTTTCATGGCCGCATTATCGCCATGCGCCGTGCCACCACCACTGTAGTTTGCAATCGCGTGTGTCAGTTGCGGTCCGGCGCCAGCACCTCGCGCGCGCCGGTGGCGTTGGCGGGCGACACCAGCCCGGCCTGCTCCATGGCTTCGATCATGCGCGCGGCGCGGTTGTAGCCGATGCGCAGATGCCGCTGCACCAGCGAGATCGACGGCCGGCGGTTCTTGAGCACGATCTCCACCGCCTGATCGTAAAGCGGGTCGGCTTCCATGTCGCCGGGATTGCCGCTGGCGGCGCCGCCTTCCTCACCCTCGTCCGCCGCGCCGGCCAGCAGGCCGTCGATGTATTCGGGCGGGCCGACCTTCTTCAGGTGGTCGACGACGTGGTGCACTTCGTCGTCGGCGACGAAGGCGCCATGCACGCGCACCGGCAGGCCGGTGCCTGGCGCCAGGTAGAGCATGTCGCCCTGCCCCAGCAGCGCCTCGGCGCCCATCTGGTCGAGGATGGTGCGCGAATCGATCTTGCTCGACACCTGGAAGGCGATGCGCGTCGGGATGTTGGCCTTGATGAGGCCGGTGATGACATCCACACTCGGCCGCTGCGTGGCGAGGATCAGGTGGATGCCGGAGGCGCGCGCCTTCTGCGCCAGCCGGGCGATCAGCTCTTCGACCTTCTTGCCAACGACCATCATCAGGTCGGCCAGCTCGTCGATGACGACGACGATGTACGGCAGGTGCTGCAGCGGGGGCGGCGCGATGCCGGTCTCGACGCCGGGGCCGTCGGCCTCGGCCGTGATCGCGGTGGGATCGGGAATCGGCTCGCCGGCCTTTTCGGCTTCGTGGACCTTGCTGTTGTAACCGGTGATGTTGCGCACGCCGAGCAGGCTCATCAGCTTGTAGCGCCGCTCCATTTCGCCGACGCACCAGTGCAGCGCGTTGGCGGCCTTGTTCATGTCGGTGACCACCGGCGCCAGCAGGTGCGGGATGCCCTCGTAGATCGACAGCTCGAGCATCTTCGGGTCGACCATGATGAGGCGCACGTCCTTGGGCTCGGACTTGTACACCAGCGACAGGATCATCGCATTGACGCCGACCGACTTGCCCGAGCCGGTGGTGCCGGCCACCAGCAGATGCGGCATCTTGGCCAGATCGACCACCACCGGCTGGCCGGAGATGTCCTTGCCCAGCGCCACCGACAATGGCGAATGCATGCCGTGGTAGGCCTTCGAGCCGATGATCTCCGAGAGCCGCACGATCTGCCGCTTGGGGTTGGGCAACTCGAGCGCCATGCACGATTTGCCGGGCACCGTCTCCACCACGCGCAGGCTGACCAGCGACAGCGCGCGGGCAAGATCCTTGGCCAGGCCAACGATGGTCGAACCCTTGACCCCGGTCGCCGGCTCGATCTCGTAGCGGGTCACCACCGGGCCGGGATACGCGGCGGCGACCTTGACTTCGACGTTGAAGTCGGCGAGCTTGCGTTCGATCAGCCGCGAGGTGAAGTCCAGCGTCTCCGGCCCCGGCAGGTCGGCCGGATCGTGCTTGGGTTCCGCCAGCAAATGCAGCGGCGGCAGCGCCTCGCCGGGGGCATCGAAGAACATCGGCACCTGGCGTTCCTTGTCGGCACGGACGACCGCCTTGGGCGCCACCGGCACCACCACTTCGACTGGTTCGATGCGCACCGGCGGCGACGGGTTTTCCTCGACCTTGCGCCGCTCGGTTTCCACCACCGCTTCGCGTTCTTCGGCGATCTGGCGGCCGATACGGCGATCCTGCCAGTTCTCCCACAAGGTGCGCGCACCGACCCAGGCGCCTTCCAGCACGAGGCCAGTGCGTTCGGCGATGGTCAGCCACGACAGGCCGGTAAAGATGCTGAAGCCGACCAGCAGCAGGGCGATCAGGATCAGGGTGCCGCCGGTGAAACCCAGGATCCGCGCGACGTGGCGGCCGATCTCGACCCCCAGCATGCCGCCGGGCGCCAGCGGCAGCGCGACTTGCAGGCTCCAGAAGCGCATCGACTCCAGGCCGCAGGCGGACAGCAGGACCAGCAGGAAGCCGGCCAGCGCGATCGCCATCGGCCGCCGGCCGCCGCCGAAATGACGGTTCAGGCGGTGGTAACCCCAGAGCAGCGAGGAAAAGGCCAGTGCCACCCACAGCCAGGCCGACAGGCCGAACAGGTACAGCAGCAGGTCGGCCAGCCAGGCGCCCGCCTTGCCACCCGGATTGGCGAAGGCGTCGTTGGCGGCGGCGTGCGACCAGCCGGCATCGGCGATGTCGAAACCCCACAGGATCAGCGCGAGGTACAGGCCGACCGCGGCCACCAGCAGCCAGCGCGCCTCATGCACCAGGCTGGCGATCTTTTCCGGCAGGGGATCCGAGGAGGATGAGGAGGACATGCGTGCGAGTGTCGTGGCGTTCATGGCGGCCCTTTCGGCGATGCGGGCAGTGCGGGCAGTTCGGAAAATGCGGGCGGTACGTCCCGCGAGGCCGGGCGGCTCGGGCGGACTCCGGGACGCTCCGATTATCCGCAGGGCGGCCCCTCCCGGCCCGGCGAACTGGC
>JBGARB010000012.1:0-43241 GCA_044230495.1 Rhodocyclaceae bacterium | reverse complement strand
GGATCATCGATGATTTCTTCATCGTCACCATTGTCGACACCGCTTGCCGTCATTGCGTCTTCGGGATCTTCGTCGTAGTAGCGGGTATCGAGCAGTTCCGCGCCTTGCGTGCCGAGCGGAATGTCGAGTCCCTGCTCCATCGCATGCAGGACGATGAAGTTGCGCAGGATGTGCCGCTCAATGGAGAGCAGGAAGGCCGGGCCGGCGCTTTCAAGACGCTTGAAGAGGTTGGTGCGGCAGAACCCCATGAGCCGCTCGCCGGCTCGGGACAAGCCTTCGATAGTCTTGGCCTGCTGCGGTGTCGGCGGGGTTTTCGGCTTGCCGACAACGTAGTTGCCGATCCCGTATCGGGGCAGCGCGAGGGCGTTGATCGTGCCAACAACGTGGTCGGAGTAGAACCGGGCGTAGGGATCGGCCGGATCGGCATCGTCAATCACGAAGCTCAGATTTTTCGGCACCCGCGTCGGAAAATAGGATTTCCGTCCGTCGGCAAACAGCAGGTAACGACCGCGCTCGTCTTCCTGCGCATAGTGCTGCATGATGAAACCGCGCGTGCGGCGAACCATGTAGAGGCGCATCAGATCGCGCCAGTCGTCGGGGTCTTCGCTCTTCTCAAAGGCCAACAGGGAACGCACCGGGCACTGGTGACGACGGATGAACTCGTGCTCGCCCCCAAGTACCGCCAGTAGCTTTTCGGGGCGAACACCGATGTCGGCATCTTCACGCAGAAACAGCGAAAGCTGGGCCGACAGATCGAGATAGGTCTTGTTGTAGGGTGTCGCCGACAGCAGGATGGTGAGGCTTTCGTTGCGCTCGATGTATTCGCGGATGACCTTCCAGCGCTTGCCTTCCTTGTTGCGCAGGTTATGCGATTCGTCGATCAGCACGACCCGGTAGCGGCGGGTTTTCTCGGGCAACTCATTCAATACCCTGGAGAGTGACAAGACCTTGGCGTGCAGCCGGTAGCGATGCACGTAGTCTTCCCACATCGGCACCAGGTTCTTCGGGCAGATGATGAGCGTTTCGGTGTGGTAGTCGTCCTCGAAGACCTTGGCCAGCGCCGTGGCCATCATGGACTTGCCCAGGCCCACCACGTCGCCGATGAGCACGCCACCGCGCTTGTTCAGGTGGTGCGCCGCGATCTTGACGGCGGCAATCTGGAAGTCGAACAGGGTATTGCCGAAAACAGCAGGGATACGGAACTCGGAAAGGCCGGCCCGCGCTTCCTGCGCCAGGTGATAGGCCATCTTGAGGTAGACGTGATACGGCGGCACCAGGCGCTCTCCCGCCCAACTTTCGTCGATGATCTCGGCCAGTTCCTTCGATATGTCGATGCACCAGCGATCCCGCCAGCGATCCTCGAACCAATCGACCAGCTTGTTGCAGGCGTCATGCTCCAGAACGTCGACGTTCAGTTCGCCTTGCTTGGCAAGGCCGGCCAGCGTGAGGTTGCTGCTGCCCAGAAAACCAGTGACCGGATTGTTGGCGTCCTGCCGGTGCAGCAGATAAAGCTTGGCGTGCAACGGGTGGCGCAGATAAACCTTGACGACCAGCTTCTTCGTCCGAATTTGCTCAGCCAGTTCGCGTAATGCCGCCTCATCGTCATTGGTTGGAACGCCGAAAGTCAGTTGCTGACGGAACTCCTCGGCAATACGGCGCTTTTCGCGCATGGCGGTTTGATTGTCCAGCGCGTCCTCTTCGTGAGAGCGCAACGCGCGGCGCAACTCATCGGTAGGCGTGACGTGCATGCCGACAAGCAGGCGGCAGCACTGACCATCACCGCCCGACCAGCGATCAACGTGCTGGGCAAGATGCCGCCAGCCGCGCAGGTTGAAATATCCGACACAGAAATCCGCGCGCTCTGCAACCTTGAGGGTTTCTTGAAGCGCCGGTAGTAGTGGTTTTTCTATGTTGTCGAAGATTCTCGGCATCGCGCCTCCCCTGCGCTTGATTATCTGCTTTTGCTGGCACTGTCTTCCTGCGCCCCACCGCGACGCACCCAGTCATCGACCTCTGAAACCTTGAACTTCCAGAGCCGCCCGATTCTGTGGGCAGGAAGCGCCTTGCGGTCGATCCACCGGTAGATCGAATCGCGCGTCACTCCAAGGTGTTCGGCAATCTGCTCAACAGACACCCAAGGCTCAGTCATGGAGACACTCCAGTGAGAGTTGGTAGAGTCGCATAAAGTCGGCTTCAGTCGCAAAGGTCGTAATCTACCAGTTTCGCTTTTCAAGGGATACGCATTTGATGCGTATCGCATCGTAAATGACTTGGCTTCTCAATCGAACAGCGCGTTCATGCTGGTGTCGTCAATCACACCACGGAGCCCACGATGAACGCCAAGCAAACTGCCCTCGACGCCTACCTCGCCCGCACCGCCGCCATCCACGCCAAGCCGGAACGGCTGCGGCAACTTGCCGACGACCACTTCGGTCACGAGCCCGACGCCGCATCCATCAGGGCCACGTCGGCGACCTCGGGCTGGTGGAGGCAGGGGATGATGAGTGCGGGCGATCATCATCGGCGATGAGTGACGACGGCCAGTGATATGTATTGCAATCCATATGCTCTTAAGTCCATAATCAAGCCATGAGCTGGGACATTCTCCTTCACGACGACTTCGAGGCGGAGATGCAGGAGTACGCCCAGGCTCTACAGGATGAGTTACTGGCGCACGCCCTGTTGTTGCGCGAGTTCGGGCCCAATCTTGGCCGCCCCACAGTGGATGGCCTGAAAGGCTCCCGGCACGCCAACATGAAGGAATTGCGCTTCAGTTGGGAAGGCGAGGTCTGGCGCGTGGCTTTCGCGTTCGACCCCAAGCGCCAAGCCATCCTGCTGGTCGGCGGCAACAAGGCCGGCGCGGATCAACGGCGGTTTTACAAACGCCTGATTTCTGTCGCCGACACGCGCTTTGACCAGCACTTGGCCGAGCAGCAGCAAGCAGAAAAGGAGCACCGACATGGCAAAAAAACTTGACCAGATCATGGCCGCCTTGCCCGCCAAGCGCCGGGGCAAGATCGAGGCGCGCGCAGCCGAATTGGCGACGCTCAAGGATTTGCGCCTGGCCGTGGCGCAGACGCAGGAAGAACTGGCCGCCACGCTGGGCGTCGGTCAGGACACGATTTCGCGCCTGGAAAAGCGCAGCGACATGCTGCTCTCCACGCTGCGCCGCTACGTCGAGGCGATGGGCGGCAAGCTGGAGCTGGTCGCCAAGTTTCCCGACCGGCCGCCTCTGGTCATCGATCATCTGGCCGAAGAGACTTCCGCGCGCTCGCCGGCCAAGGCGCACGCCTGAAGGCTGACCGTCCGCCAGCATCCAAAGACAGCCCACCCGAAGTCCCCCCCGGATTCCCCCCCAAGCGGCTCAACGCTGCATTCCGTCGGCTTCTCGAAGGGTCATAATCCCTTGTGGCAGCAGCGTTCATGGTAGTCTGGCAGTGCTTCTCTGACTTCATCAGCCAGTACCGCATGTGCATCCGTCCGCCACGATGTCGCTGGCGCGATTGTAGGCGCCGTTCCGCCACCTCTGGAGTTTGGCACGGCGATAATCGGGCACCGTCCACCGTTGCCGAAACAATGACCGCCGACACCCTGCCGCCCCGCGATGCCGAGGGTTATCTGCTCGACCCGGCGCATTGGGACGACTCCGTGGCTGCCCGGCTGGCCGCCGACGAAGGGCTGACGCTCGATGCGACGACTTGGGCTCTGCTGCGCTTCATGCGCGAATTCTGGCGCGAGCGGCAGATTGCGCCCGACGTGCGCCACGTGGTGGATTTTCTCGCCGGGCACGACGACATCGACAAGCGCACGGCGAAGGCGCGGCTGTTCGAGCTGTTTCCCTACGGCTACGTCAAGCAGGCCTGCAAGATTGCCGGCATGCGCCGGCCGCGCGCCTGGAGCACCGGCTAGCAGTCCGCCACCGCCAAACTACAGTGGTGGCAGGACGGCGCTGGCGGATTAAGGCGCCTGGGTGGCGACGACCGTCGGCGCAGACTTGCCGCGCTTCCTGCGCAGCCAGCCGGGCAGGTTGTCCAAGTAGCTGTAGAGGACAGGCACGACGACGAGCGTGAGCAGCGTCGAGGTGATCAGGCCGCCGATCACCGCGCGACCCATCGGTGCCTGCATCTCGCCGCCCTCGCCGGTGCCGATGGCCATCGGCAGCATGCCGAAGATCATCGCCAAAGTGGTCATCATGATCGGCCGCAGGCGCACCTGCCCGGCCTGCAGCAGGGCTTCGCGTTGCTGCAGGCCCTCGCGCTTGCCCTGGTTGGCGAAGTCGACGAGCAGGATGGCGTTCTTGACCACCAGGCCCATCAGCATGATGAAGCCGATGATCGAGAACATGTTCAGCGTCGAGCCGGTGACCAGCAGCGCGAGCAGCACCCCGGCCAGCGTGAAGGGCAGCGAGGCCATGATGGCGATGGGCTGCAGGAAGCTGGCGAACTGCGAGGCGAGGATGAAGTAGATGAACACCACCGCCAGCGCCAGCGCCACCATCGCGGCAGCGGCGGCCTCGGCGGTTTCCTGCGCCTCGCCCTTGATGTCGAAACGGTAGCCCGGCGGCAACGCGATGGTCTTGACCAGCTCGGACACTTCCTTGGCGGCGTCGCCCGTCGGGCGGCCTTCGACGCTGGCATAGATGCCCACGCGCCGCTCGAGGTTCTGCCGCTTGATGACTACCGGGCTTTCCGATTCGACGAAGGACACGATCTGGCGCAGCGGCACCATCACCGGCGTGCCGTCGGCGTGGGTGCGGTTGGTGGTGATGTAGAGATTGCCGATGTCGGCAAGCTTCTCGCGCGAACTGGCAGGCAGGCGCACGTTCACGTCGTAGTTCTGGCCGTCCGGGCCCAGCCACGTCGACACCTGATCGCCGTTGATGAAGGGGCGCAATGCCGCGCCAACGGACTCCACCGACAACCCGAGGTCGGAGGCGCGCGTGCCGTCGATCTTGACGATGACCGCCGGATTGGCCTTCTGCAGACTGTGTTCGAGGTCGACGACGCCCTTGACCTTGCCGATCTTTTCCATGATGCCGTCGAGCACGCCGGGCAGTTGATCGGAGGCCGGGCCGATCAGGTTGATCCAGATCGGCTTGTTGAAGCCGATCGACAGCTCGATGCCGGCGAGATTCTTCAGGCGTCCGCGGATGTCCTCCTCGACGGCGGTCTGCGGCCTGCGTCCGGTCTCACGGGCATCGGTCAGCTTGATGAGGATCTCGTTGTCATTGCGGTTGCCCTGGCCGATGGTCGTCGTCACCATCGCCACCTCGGGCAGCTCGCGGATGATCGCCTCGACCTGGCGAACCTTGGATTCGCCGTATTCGAGGCTGGAGCCGACCGGCGTCTTGATCTTTACGCTCAGGAAACCTTGATCCACCTTCGGCATGAATTCGCCGCCGATGATGCCGGACACGAGCAGCGCGAAGCTGGCGAGGAAGAACAGCGTCGCGCCGGCCAGCGTGGTCTTGCGCCAGGTCAGTGCCGTGCCGAGGATGCGGCCATACACCGCGTGCAGCCATTCGACGCCATGCTCTATCGTCGCCATCAGGCGGCCCAGCCACGGCACGCGCGCAAAACGACCCTCGGCCGGGTCCTTCCACACCGAGCTGAGCATCGGGTCGAGCGTGAAGCTGACGAACAGCGACACCAGCACGGCGACGGCGACGGTGATGCCGAACTGGAAGAAGATACGCCCGATGATGCCGCTCATGAACGCCACCGGGATGAACACGGCACAGATGGCGAAGGTCGTCGCCATCACGGCGAGGCCGATCTCCTCGGTGCCTTCACGCGCGGCGGTGACGTGGTCCTTGCCCATGCCGAGGTGACGGACGATGTTCTCGCGCACGACGATGGCATCGTCGATGAGCAGGCCGATACACAGCGACAGCGCCATCAGCGTCACGTAGTTGAGCGTGAAGCCAAAGGCGTACATGGCGATGTACGTCGAGATCACCGAGATCGGCAGCGTCAGGCCGGTGATGATGGTGCTGCGCCACGAGTGCAGGAACAGGAAGACGATCAGTACGGTCAGCAGGCCGCCCTCAATGATCGTGCGCTTGACGTTGTCCAGCGAGTTCTCGACCGACTTGGCGGTCTCGAAGATCGGCAGGATCTCGACATCCGCCGGCAGTTCTTTTTTCAGTTGGGCCATCGCCTTCTCGACTTCGATGCCGGTGGCGACGAGATTGGCGTCCTGCGTCTTGAAGACGTTCAGCGTCAGGCCGGGTTGGCCGTTCACATGGCTGATGGTCTCGGGCTCGCGCTCGCCATCGACCACATCGGCGACCTGCTCGAGATACACCGGTGCGCCGGCGCGGCGCGCGACGATGATCGTGCGGAAGGCCTCGACGCTTTTCATCTTGCCCTCGACGCGCACCATCTGCTCGACGGCGTCGGCGCGCAGACTGCCGGCCGGCAGATCGACGTGCGTGGCGCGGATCGCGCGCAATACCTCATCGACGCCGACCTGGTAGGCGAGCAACTGGTTGGGCAGCAGGCGGATCGACACCTCGCGGCTGACCGTGCCGCCCAGCTTCACTTGGCCGACGCCGGAGACGCCCTGCATGCGTTTGACGATCTGCTGGTCGGCGAATACCGACAGCTCGCGCAGGCTGCGCGTTTTCGAGACGATGCCGTAGGCGGCCGTCGGCGAACCTTCGCTGAAATCGCCGCGGACGATGAACGGCTCCTTGGCATCGCGCGGGAAGCCCGGCCGGACCTGGGCGATCTTGTCGCGGATGTCCTGCACGCCCTTGTCCATGTCGGTCGTCAGCTCGAACTCGATCCACAGTTCGCCGCGCCCTTCGAAGCAGTTGCCGAAGATGGTGCGCACGCCGGTGATGGTGTTCACCGCTTCTTCCAGCGGCTTGACCAGATCGGTCTCCACCTGCTCCGGCGAGGCGCCCGGATAGCGGACCTGCACGAACACGCCGGGCACCTGGATGTCGGGCATCTCCTCGACGCCGAGGCGGAAATACGAAATGATGCCGAGCACGGTGAGCGCGAGCATCACCATGGTGGCGAAAACGGGTTGCTTGATACTGGTGTTGGTGATCCACATGGCCGGTGCCTCCAAACTACAGTCGTGGCGGGACGGCGCCTGGCCGTCCCGTCGGGTCGAACGTCAGCCCTTGATCGCGGCCGCCGAGCCGGCCTTCAGCCCGTTCATGCGGATGCGCACCACCGTCTCGCCGGTCGCCACGCCGCTTTCGAGCGCCACCTGACCGGTCGCCGCATCGCTCATGCCGCGCTTCACCGCGCGCTTGTCGATCTTGCCGTCCTTGATGACGAACACGTAACCCTGGCCGGCTTCCTCGACGATCGCGCTGCCCGGCACCACCGGCAGCGACGGGCCCTGCGCCAGCACCAGTGCGCCCTGCGCGAACATGCCGCCCTTGAGCGCCTGGTCGGCGTTGGGAACGTCGATGAACAACTTGATGGCCCGCGAGCCCGGTTCGGCCACCGGGTTTATGCGTGCCACCCGCCCCGTGAACTCGCGGCTGCCGTAGCCATCGACGGCAAAGCGCACCGGCTGCCCGATCGATACCTCGCCGATGTCCGAAGCCGGCACCGTCACTTCCAGTTCCAGCCGCGTCAGATCGACGATGTTGAGCAGGGGCGACTCGGGGCCGACGCGTTCGCCGACATTGACATGCCGCTTGGCGACGATGCCGGCCAAGGGCGAGCGCACCATGGCGTCCTCGACGGCCGTGCGGGCCAAGCGTACTTGCGCCTCGCCGCCGCGCACGGCCGCTTCGGCGCCCTGCCAGGTGCTTTGCGTCTGGTCGAAGGCGCTTTGCGAGATGAAGTTGCGCTTGAGCAGGGCTTCGTTGGTCTCGCGGTTGCGCAGCGCGATCGACAGGCGCGCGCGGCGTTCTTCGAGGTCGGCCTGCGCCGCCTCCAGGCGGTTGTTCAGGTCGACGGTGTCGATGGTCACCAGCAGTTGGCCGCGGGCCACCGTCTCGCCCTCGCGCACCGCCACCTGGCGCACCTCGCCGGACGCCTTCGACTTCAGCAGCGATTGCGTCAGCGGCTGCAATGAACCGGAGATCGCCAGCGAGCGGGCGAGCGAACGGGCTTCGGCCTGAACGACATCGTTCGACGAGAACACCAGCGCGGCGTCGGCCTTGGGCTTGCCGTCCTTGTCCTTGTCTTTTTCGGACGCGGCGTCGGATGCCGGCTTCTGCAGCGTGGCGTAGCCGACGCCGCCCGCGAGTGCGAGCACGACCATCACGACAAGCGCGCGACGCAGCCGACGGGGACGGCGCGAGGATTCGGGGTGAAAGGCGGGGTCTGTCATGATTTTTATGGTGATTGACCTGCAGGCAGACTAGGGGGCAAGGCGCCACCGCGCGAGCGGCAGCCGACGAAACGCAAATCTCCGGCGCCGAACGGCGGATAGGTGTCGCGAAATGCAGGTGACCGGCGGCAAGGCAAGTTCGCCTTGCGCCGCCGCCGGCAATTGGATTCCCCCGCCTGTGTCGTCCGGACCGGCATCCTGAACCTGGGTTCAGGGAGGTCGCGTTCCTGCCGCTTCAGGTTCACCCGCAAAGGGGCGATCACAACGGCGGCGTCTTTGGGCGGCGACCAATGCCACGGGAGCATTGGTTCAAGGAATGTATGGTCCTCGCGAACACCGCAGGGGAAACCCGGGGAGGGACAGCGGCGCTTCAGAACAGCGAATCGTTCGGTTCCAGCGCAGCGCCGATGCGCGCCTCGATGTGATCGATTCTACGCTTCAGTTCCGCCGGCGCAAGCGTGCCGGGAATCGCAGGCGCATCGTCGCCGCCTTGGGCGCGCAGCACCTGTTCATGGGCGAGTTCGAGCGCCGCCATGACCGCCAGGCGTTCGCTGGCGCTGCGCGACTTGCCGCGCAGCCGGTCGATGCGCTCGCGCAAGGCCTGCGCCGCCGCGGCCAGCGATTCGCGTTCGTCCTCGGCGCAGGCGACGCGATAGGTCTTGCCGAGGATTTCGATGTCCAGCGTGGAACTCATGTGCCCACCCCCCAGCCCCCACCCCGCGGGCGGGGGTGACGAAGGTTCAGCCCGGCCTGGCCGGGCTTCCGGTTCGATGGCTGCGCCCGGCTCGGGACGGCCCGTCGCCGCGTGTTCATGCTGGCAGCCGCTCGTGCAGCACTTCGAGTTGTCCGGCCACGGTATCGATGGTCTGCACGAGGCGGTCGCGGTCGGCCTCGACTTCCTGCACGCGCGTGCGCAGCGCGGCGTTTTCGCGGCGCAACGAAGAAAGATGCGCGAGCAGTTCGTCGACCCTGCGTTCGAGTGGCTCAAGCATGTCCGTGGGCGCATTCACGCCAGCGAGTTTGTGTGAAATTTTTTTTGCAGTCAAGGACGAAGCAGCATTACTGCAAGTGATTTGGCAGCAATGGCGCGCCGCCGCGACGCTGCATGGCAATGCCTTGGCGTATCATCGGCCCCCTGTTCGCGGTGCCCGAGGAGCGATCCGGAGGTGAAACGGGAAACAGGTGCGCGCCCTGTGCGCCAAGCCTGTGCTGCCCCCGCAACGGTAAGGAAGTGCGGCTGCATCACGATGCCACTGGGCCACCGGCCCGGGAAGGCGGTGCGGCAAGACTTCCGAGCCCGGAGACCGGCCACGGACAGTCGTTGGATGCGCTGCGGGGAGCGGCGTGCGGCGACGGGCCGTGCGCGGTCCGCCGGCCACCTCTCTCCTTCGTCGCGCGTCCGCCCCTGTGTTCATGCCGGCGGGGACGCCGGCGACGAAAGGACGTGACATGCCACACCCCTCCGCCGCGCGGGCGATTGCCTGCGCCTGCCTGTGCTTTCCGCTCACCGCCACGGCCGACGATCGGATCATCGTCGCGGCGACGCGCGCGCCGCTGCCGCTCGATCAATTCACCGGCGACGTGTCGGTCATCGACGCCGCACAAATCGCCGCGGCCGGGCAATCGACGCTGGCCGACCTGTTGCGCCTGCTGCCCGGTGTCGAGGTGGTCATGCAAGGCGGCCCCGGGCAACCGGCGACCGTTTTCCTGCGCGGCGCCAACAGCAACCACACGGCGCTGCTCATCGATGGCGTGCGCCAGACCTCGCTCAACCTCGGCCTCGGTGCACTGCAAAGTCTGCCGCTGGCGGGCATCGAACGCATCGAGGTGGTGCGCGCGCCGGCCTCCGGGCTGTATGGCGCCGATGCCGTCGGCGGCGTGATCCACATCGTCACGCGTGCGGCCGGCCGCACGCTGCGCGTCGGTGCCGGCGACCACGGCCGACGGCGCATCGACGCCTCGGTGGCTTTCGATCTGGGCGGCTGGCGCGGCGCGCTGGCGGCGGGCGAAGACCGCAGTGGCGGCTTCGATGCCGTGCTGCCGACGAACTTCGCCCACCATCCCGACGACGACCACCATCGTCAACGCAGTGCGCAGGCGCGCTTCTCGCGCGACTGGGGCGAGACGGGCGACATCGCCCTCGCCTTCCTCGGCACGCGCAACGACACCGGCATCGACGCCGAGTTTCCGCCCTACTCGACCGCGCCTGACGCGCGCGCGCGGCAGGATGTGAAGAACCTGTCTTTGGCGGCGCGCTGGCGCATCGCGCCGGCGTGGACCAGCCGCGTGCAACTGGGCAGCGGCAGCGACCGCTTCCGCTGGATCGATACGCGCTCGTTCGACGATGTCGTCGAGACCACGCTGCGCTCGGCCAGCTGGCTCAACGACGTTTCGCTCGCCGCCGGCACGCTGCGCATCGGCGCCGAAACGCAAACCCAGGAACTCTCGGCCGACGCCACCGCCTATGACGCACGCAAGCGCCGCACCACGTCGCTGCTGACGGGCTGGGCGATGCCCTTCGGCGGTGCCGGTGCGCACGCCCTGCGAATCGACGCGCGGCGCGACGATGTGGCCGGCCATGGCGCGACGAACAGCGGCAACGTCGGGCTTTCGCTGCGGCTCGATCCGCTGTGGCAGGCCGACCTGCGCTGGGGCCGCGCCTTCAAGCTGCCGACCTTCAACGACCTGTATTACGTCGACCCGTGGGGCTACTTCGTCGCCAATCCGGATCTCGCGCCCGAAACGGCACACACCGCGGAGGCCGGCCTGATCCGCCGCAGCGGTGTCGACCGGCTGGCGCTGCGGGCGTTCACCAGCCGCATCGACGACCTGATTGCCAACCACGATCCGGATGGATTCCTCGGACCGTTGCCGGGCACGGTGATCAACGCCGGACGTGCCCGCATCGACGGCGCCACGCTGGACGCCGCCACGGTCTGGGCCGGCTGGCAATGGCGCGTCGCCGCCACGCTGCAGCATGCGACGGACGCCGACAGCGGCGACCGCCTGCCACGTCGCGCCTGCGCCCATGGCAGCGTCACGGCCGAGCGGTCCGTCGGGGCATGGGCGTTTAGCGCCGAACTCGCGGCGCAGGGCGCGCGCTTCGATTCGCTGCCCAATAACGATGCCGGACGCTTGCCCGGCTATGCCACCGTGAATCTCCGCGCCGCCTGGTCGCCGTTGCCGGATTGGCGCGTGCAGGCGCGCTGGAACAATGTCTTCGATCGCGATTACGCGCTCGCCCAGGGCTATCCGGTGCCCGGCTCGAACGTGTTCGTCGACGTGCAGTGGTCGATGCCATGAAGCACATGGCCGGCGCGCTGGCGTTCTTCGTGCTGGCCTGGCCGGCCGTGGCGCCGCCCGCTGCGGCGGCCGGCGTCGAGGCGACCGACGACGGCGGGCGACGCATCGCGCTGGCTGCGCCTGCGCGGCGCATCGTCAGCCTGGCGCCGCATGCCACCGAACTGCTGTTCGCCGTCGGCGCCGGTGGTGCGCTGATCGGCGCCGACGAATGGTCGGACCATCCGCCGGCGGCGCGCGGCATCCCGCGCATCGGTCGCGCCGGCGCGCTCGATGTCGAGCGCATCGTCGCGCTGCGCCCCGATCTGGTGGTGGCATGGGGCAGCGGCAATAGCGCCGGACAGGTGGCGCAATTGCGCCGCTTCGGCCTGCCGGTGTTCGAAAGCGAACCGCGCACGCCGGACGACATCGCCGATACGCTACGCCGGCTTGGTGCGCTCTCCGGCCATGCCGGCGAAGGCCAGCGCGCCGCCGGTGCCTTTGCCGAAGGCTTTGCCGAATTGCGCCGGGCATCGGCCGGCAAGGCGGCGGTGACGGTCTTCTACCAGATCTGGAACGAGCCGCTGATGACGGTCAATGACGCGCACAGCATCGGCGCCGTGGTGACGCTGTGCGGCGGTCGCAATGTCTTCGGCAGTCTGCCGGCGCTGGCGCCGACGGTCAGCGAGGAAGCCGTGGTGCGCGCCGACCCGCAGGCGATCATCGGCAGCGGCGCCGACGACACACGCCCGCAATGGCTCGACGACTGGCGGCGCTGGCCGGCATTGAAGGCCGTGCGACTGGGCAACCTCTTCGATGTGCCACCCGATCTGGTCCAGCGGCCGACGCCGCGCCTGCTCGACGGCGCGCGCCGCGTTTGCGCGGCGCTCGATGCGGCGCGGGCAAACCTCGGGCGGTGAAACTACAGTGGTGGTGACACGGCGCCTTGCGCGGCGCGGCGCCCGAGCATCGCCTTGAGGCACACGAGGACGAACATCACCCCGCCGATGATGGCGATCAGGCCACCGGCGCCCATCATGCCCATGCCGATCTTCTGCGGCAGCGTGGTGAGCACTTGCTCCGCGCCGGCCACCTTGCGTTGCACGCCGTAGCCGCCAGACCAGGCAAGGCCGAGGATATGGATGAGCTGCCCGCCGCCATATACCCACGGCTGCCAGCGCGCCATGCGGCCATCGGCGTTGCCGTAGCCGAGCTGCGGCAGCAACACGTAGGCCAGGCCCATGAACGCGAGCGTGATGCCGACGATCGAGCCGTGGTAGTGCGCCGGAATGACGACGTTGACGCCCTTGATGAGATAGGCGAGGCCGCCGCCGACACCGAACAGCAGTAACGAGGCCATCAGTGCCGAACGCGCCGGGCCGGCCACATGGCGCGCCTGCCACGTGGCGCCCAGCGCGAACACCACCAGCGGCAGCATCAGCGGATGGCCGACTTCCATCAACCGGGCAAAATTCGCCATATGGAAGGCGCTGCCGACATCCCAATAGACATAGATCAGCGGCACTAAGGCCAGCGGCAGGGCGGCCAGCGCAAACAGGGCGACCTGCGCCCGCGGGCCGGCGGCAATGCGTGCGCCCATTGCGCCGGCGAGCCAGAACCACGCCACGACAGCGAGCAGCGCGTGCTGGAATTGCAAGGCATGGCCGCCGCCCCAGAACACCATCTCCCAGCGCGCCTGCCCTTCGGCATCGGGCACGCCGAGCCACGACGCGGCGAAGCCGGTGAAGGCGCAGGCGCCGGCCACGGCTGCCAGCCACGCGCCCACGCGCAGCGCGCCGGCATCCGCCGTGCCGCCACCACTGGAGTTTGCGCGCCATGCCGGCGGGATGACCAGCAGCGCGCGCACGATGGCCAGCGCGAAGCCGCTGCCGGCGGTGACGAGGCCGGCGAAGAACAGCGGTTGTTCGAGCACTGGGATGTAGTTGTTGAGGTAGGGTTTCGCGTCTGCGCCGAAGGGTGAGACGGTCATCAGCAGCGTGCCGGCGGCGGCAAGCACGACGCTCGCCCAGCCCAGCGCGGCGAAGCGCGCCGTGCCAGCCAGCGACCAGATGACGGCGGCGAAGGCCATGAACCAGATCAGCACCGACAGGTCCACATGCACGATGAGAGCGGCACGGAAGAAATCGCCACTGGGCATCATCCGGCCGATGCCGGGCGTGCGCGCCAGCACCAGCAGCACCGCGAGCAAGCCCGAGCCGATCAGCGCGCCGACGCCGAGCGTCAGCCAGGCACGCGCCAAGCGCGCAGGCGCCGCGTCGACGGCAGCCACCGGGATGCCGAAGGCATCATTCGGAACAGGATTCATGAGGGCTGGAAAGGGGCTTGCCGGCGCCACGCCGTCGGCGCAAAACCACGCCCGGGCCGTGGAAAAGCGCGCAGTATAGCCATGCTAAACTCCGCGCCCATTCCCACCGAACGCCCGCGCCGCGGCCCTTTCCACCCGTGAAAGCCCTCGCCCTGAGCCTGCAAGGCACCGGCTACCGCCTCCAGCAATACCTCGCGCTGACCAAGCCGCGCGTCGTTTCGCTGATCGTGTTCTGCGCGGTGATCGGCATGTTCCTCGCCACGCCGGGCATGGTGCCGTGGCGAATACTGCTGGCCGGCACGGCGGGCATCGCGCTGGTCGCCGGCGCGGCGGCGGCCGTCAATTGCCTGATCGAGCAGAAGATCGACGCGCTGATGGCGCGCACGCGCGGCCGGCCGCTGGTCCGCGGCGAAGTCAATTCGCTCGAGACCTTTGTGCTCTCCGGCTTGCTCGGCGGTGTCGGCCTAACCCTGCTCTACCAGTGGGTCAACCCCTACACGATGTGGCTGACGCTGGCCACCTTCGTCGGCTATGCGGTGATCTACACCGTGTTCCTCAAGCCAAACACCTCGCAGAACATCGTCATCGGCGGCGCCTCCGGCGCGATGCCGCCGGTGCTCGGCTGGGCAGCCGTCACCGGCGAGACGCCGGGGCAGGCGTGGCTGCTGTTCCTCATCATCTTCGTGTGGACGCCGCCGCATTTCTGGTCGCTGGCGCTGTACCGCGCCAAGGAATACGCTGCCGCCGGCATCCCCATGCTGCCGGTGACGCACGGCGCCGAATACACGCGGCGCCACGTTTTCCTCTACACCGTCGGCTTGTCGATCATCACGCTGGTGCCATTCATCATCGGCATGAGCGGGCCGTTCTACCTCATGTGCGCGCTCGCCCTCGATGCCGTGTTCCTCGGCTATGCGTGGCTGGTCTGGCGACAGTATTCGGATGTCGTCGCGCGCAAATCCTTCCGCTGGTCGATCATCTATCTGGCGCTGCTCTTCGCCGCGCTGCTGATCGATCATTACCTGTGATGCGCATCTTCATCCTGATCGCCGCAGCGGCGTTGGCACTTGCCGCTTGCGCACCCACCAAAGAACCCTTCCACGCCACCGATCTGAGCGGCACGCCGCTGGGTGGTCCGCTGGCACTGGCCGACCACGCCGGCAAGGCGCGCACGCTGGCCGACTTCAAGGGCAAGGTGGTGATCCTGTTCTTCGGCTACACGCAGTGCCCGGACGTCTGCCCGACCAACATGGCCGCGATGGCGCGGGTGATGGAACTGCTCGGCGCGCAGGACGCGGCGAGAGTGCAGGTGCTGTTCGTCACCGTCGATCCGGAGCGCGACACGGCGGAACTGCTTGCACAATACGTGCCGAGCTTCAACCCGAGCTTCCTTGGCCTCGTCGGCACGCCGGCGCAGATCGATGCGATCGCCAAGGAATTCCGCATCTTCTTCAAGAAGCAGCCGGGCGCGACGCCGACGACCTATACGGTCGACCACAGCGCCGGCAGCTACGTGTATGACCCCAAGGGCGCGCTACGGCTGTACCTCAAGCATGGCGACGCGCCGGACAAGATCGCCGCCGACGTGCGACGGCTGCTGGCCGGCGAATAGCCCGCGCACGGCGCCAGGCGCCGTGCCACCACCACTGTAGTTTGGGCTACTTGCCCGTATAGACGCGCAGCTTGCCGTCGACCACGTGCACGCGTGCGCCGGGGTGATAGCCGGATTTCTCGCCCATGTGGAAGGTCTGCGTGCCACCGTTGTCCATGGCGACGGTGACCTTCTGCATTTTCACGGACTTGGATTTTTTCTCGACTTCGTTGCCGACGTAGGCGCCACCGGCCACGCCGCCGATGGTCGCGAGGGTCTTGCCGGAGCCGCCGCCGATCTGGTTGCCGAGCAGTCCGCCGGCGACGCCGCCGGCTACGGCACCCAGGCCGCTGCCTTTGCCTTCCTTTTCGTAGCGATCAAGATCGACGACCTTGCCGCAGGGCTGCGGACAATGGTCGGCAGCGGCGGTCAGCGGCAGCAGGGCCAGGGTGGCGGCAAGGCAGGCGGCAAGATGGCGCATGGCGAACTCCCGTGGTGAAAGGTCGCCGTCCAGTATGCCAGCCGAAGCAGGCAAGCGTCCGCTCAGGCGGCTTCGATCAGGCCGCGCATTTTCTGCAGGGCCTTGGCTTCGATCTGCCGGATGCGCTCGGCCGAGACGCCATATTCGGCGGCCAGCTCGTGCAGCGTCGGCGCATCGCTGCCTTCGTCCCCGAGCCAGCGGCGCGCGACGATATCGCGGCTGCGGGCATCGAGTCCTTCCAGCGCATGGCGCAGGCCTTCGCCTTGCAGATGGTCGTATTCCTTGCGTTCGAGCACCATCGACGGCTCGTTGGCGCGATCGGCCGCGAGATAGGCGATGGGTGCGAAGCGTTCGTCCTCGTCATCGCCGCTGGGCTCGAGCGCGATGTCGCCGCCGGACAGGCGGGTTTCCATCTCGATGACTTCTTCAGGCTTGACGCCGAGGTCGCGGGCAACGCGCAGCACGTCGTCGTGACCCAGCGTGCCCAAGCCCTGCTTCATGCTGCGCAGGTTGAAGAACAGCTTGCGCTGCGCCTTGGTGGTGGCGATCTTCACCAGCCGCCAGTTCTTCAGGATGTATTCGTGGATCTCGGCCTTGATCCAGTGGATGGCGAACGACACCAGACGTACGCCGCGGTCGGGGTCGAAGCGCTTGACGGCCTTCATCAGGCCGATGTTGCCTTCCTGGATCAGGTCGGCATGCGGCAGGCCGTAGCCCAAATAGCCTCGCGCGATCGAAATCACCAGGCGCAGGTGCGAAGTGACCAGCGCTCGCGCCGCGACGATGTCGTTGTCGTCGCGCAGGCGGCGGGCGTAATCCAGTTCCTCGGCTTCCGTCAGCATCGGAAAGCGGTTCGCGGCCTGAATGTAGGCCTCGATGCTCCCCGTCGGCGAGGGCAACGCGAATTGCTTTGATTGGCTGAGCGTCAGAGCGGTTGTCATGGTGCGGGTATGGCCTCCTTTGACGATATGTTAGCACTCTCGTCTGGCGAGTGCTAAGCCAGTCAAGGCGACTTTGCAAGCGGCTTTTTCAGCCGTTGCCGCTATCGAACAAGGCGTCGACGAACTCGCCGGCGCGGAAGGGCTGCAAGTCGTCGATGCCCTCGCCCACGCCGATGAAGCGGACGGGCTTGGGGCATTGGCGGGCAATGGCGGCCAACACGCCGCCCTTGGCCGTGCCGTCGAGCTTGGTCAGCACCAGGCCGGTGACGCCAATCGCCTTGTCGAAGGCCTTGACCTGGGCCACGGCGTTCTGGCCGATGGTGGCATCGAGCACCAGCAGCACCTCGTGCGGTGCCGTGGCATCGGCCTTGGCGATCACCCGCCGCACCTTGGCGATCTCTTCCATCAAGTGGAGCTGGGTCGGCAGCCGCCCGGCCGTATCGGCCAGCACGACATCGATACCGCGGGCGCGCGCGGCCGATACGGCGTCGAAGACCACGGCAGCGGGGTCGCCGCCGTCCTGCGCGACCACCGTCACGCCGTTGCGCTCGCCCCAGGCGACCAGTTGTTCGCGCGCCGCGGCGCGAAAGGTATCGCCAGCGGCCAGCAGTACGGTGCGCCCAGCAGTATGGAAATGCCGCGTCAACTTGCCGATCGAGGTGGTCTTGCCGGCGCCATTGACGCCGGCGATCATGATCACGAACGGCCTGGCGCCATCCACCACCAGCGGCGATTCGAGCGGCGCCAGCAGCGTCCGCAAGGCGTCCTTGAGTACCGCGCGCAGCGCCGCCGGGTCCTCGATGCGGTCCTTCTTCACCCGCGCGCGCAGCGCATCGAGCAAGGCGGCCGTGGCCTCGACGCCGCAATCGGCCATCAGCAGCGCAGCTTCGAGGTCCTCGAGCAACTGCTCGTCGACCTTGGCACGCGAAAACAACTCGCCGACCGGCGTGTTGAGCGTGTCGCGCGTGCGCGCCAGGCCCGCCTTGAGGCGCTCGCGCCAGCTCTTTGATGTCACTGGTGCTGGCGCCGGTACTGCCGCCGCTTCCTTCTTGCCGCCGAATCCGAACATGACGATGTGCCGCGATGGGTAAGATGCGCAGCCAGTCTAGCAGTCGCCTCCATGCGCAATCGCCGTCCCGCCACCACTGTCGTTTGGTCGCCGCCCTCCTCAATGGGGCAGCCCGCCATTTGCGGGCAGAACCGCCGTCACCCCCTTCCCCGGGAAGGGGAATCGGGGAAAGGTACATGAGCGCCCGCCGACGGGCCGCCCCGAGGCGGGTGCAGCGTGATGCCCGGAAGCCCGGCCTTGCCGGGCTGAACCGCCGTCGCCCCCTTCCCCGGGAAGGGGGATGGGGGGGAAGTACATGAGCGCCCGCCGACGGGCCGCCCCGAGGCGGGTGCCGCGCAATGCCCGGAAGCCCGGCCTTGCCGGGCTGAACCGCCGTCACCCCCTTCCCCGGGAAGGGGGATGGGACGAAGGTTCTCGATGAGCCGCATCCGCATCACCGGCGGCCAATGGCGCAGCCGCCTGATCCAGGTGCCTGAGCGCCCCGGCCTGCGCCCGACGCCCGATCGCGTGCGAGAGACGCTGTTCAACTGGCTCGGTCAGGACCTGTCCGGCCAAACCTGTATTGACCTATTTGCCGGCAGCGGCATCCTCGGCATCGCGGCGGCCTCGCGTGGCGCCACGCGCGTCGTCAGCGTCGAGCGCGACCGCCCGGCCTTCGCGCGGCTCGTCGCACAGATCAGGACCTTCGAAGACCCTGCCGCCCATGCGGGCGAAGCCCCGCGAATACAGGCCGTTTGTGCCGATGCGCTACACTTCGTGCCTGCCATGCCGGCCGACGTGCTGTTTCTCGATCCCCCGTATCGTCTGGGTTTGCTCGAACGCATCGTGCCGCGCCTTTCGCTGCTGGCGGCGCCGGATGCGCGGCTCTACGTCGAGTCGGAACATGCCGTCGACGCGCTGGGCGAATGGCGTACCACGCGTCAGGGTCGTGCCGGGCAGGTTTTCTTTCATTTGCTGGAGCGGCCATGAGCGATGGCATCGCGGTTTACCCGGGCACTTTCGATCCGCTGACGCGCGGCCACGAAGACCTCGTGCGCCGCGCCGCGCGCCTGTTCGAGCGCGTGGTGGTCGGCATCGCCGAAAGCCGCGGCAAGCGACCCATCTTCACGCTCGCCGAGCGCGTCGGCATCGCCCGCGAGGTGCTTGCGCCGCTGCCGAATGTCACGGTGCATGGCTTCGATTGCCTGCTGATGGATTTCGTCAATCAGCACAACGCGCGCGTCATCCTGCGCGGCCTGCGCGCCGTGTCCGACTTCGAATACGAATTCCAGATGGCGGGGATGAACCGCAACCTCTACCCCGACGTCGAAACCCTTTTCCTCACGCCCGGCGAGCAATACATGTTCGTTTCGGCGACCATGGTGCGCGAGATCGCATCGCTCGGCGGCGATGTGTCGAAATTCGTGCCGCCGCATGTCCTCGAGTGCCTGCGACGCAAATTCGCCGCGGCCTGACCCACCCCGATCACAGTTTCCAACGGAGAACCCAGCATGGCGCTCATCATCACCGACGAATGCATCAACTGCGACGTCTGCGAGCCGGAATGCCCGAACAATGCGATTTCGCAGGGCGACGAGATCTACCTCATCGATCCCAACAAGTGCACGGAGTGCGTCGGCCATTTCGACACGCCGCAGTGCCGCGAAGTGTGCCCGGTCGACTGCATCCCCGGCGACCCTGATCACGTCGAGTCGAAGGATCAGTTGATGGCGAAGTTCCTCAAGCTCACCGCCAAGGCCTGATTCGCTATTTCTGGCAATGCGGGCACCAAAAGGTGGCCCGCTGCGCCTGGCGCAGTTCGCGAATCGGGGTGCCGCACCGTCGGCACGGTTCGCCCGTGCGGCCATAGACGAAATACTGCTGCTGGAAGTAGCCCGAGCTGCCGTCGGAGTGAATGAAATCGCGCAGGCTGCTGCCGCCGGCCGCGATTGAGGCCGACAGCGTTTCCTTGATGGCCGGCACCAGCCGCGCCAAGCGCACGGCGCCGATGCGTCCGGCCGGCGTGCGCGGATCGATGCCGGCGCGGAACAGGCTCTCCGAAGCGTAGATGTTGCCGATGCCGACGATCCGGTGGCTGTCCATCAATGCCGGCTTGATCGGCGCGCGCATCCCGGCCAGCGCACCGCGCAACCATTTCGCATCGAAGGCGTCGGTCAGCGGCTCGATGCCCAGCGGCGCCAGCAGCGGATGGCACGCCAGCGCGTGGGCATCGCCCGGAATCCAGAGCACGGCGCCGAAACGGCGCGGATCGCGCAGGCGCAGCAGACTCTGGCCACGGCCGGCGAAAACGAAATCGACGTGATCGTGCTTTTCGGCAGGCAAGCCCGGCTTCGCCAGCCGCAGGCTGCCGGACATGCCCAGATGCACCAGCAGGAACCCGTTGCCCATGTCGAACAGCAGGTACTTGCCCCGCCGCGATACCGCGCGCAACACCCGGCCTTCGAATTCGCCGCACAGGGCGCGTGGCAGCGGATAGCGCAACGTCGGCACGCGAAACACAGTGGTGGCGAGACGGCGCCCTTCCAATGAAGGCGCGATGCCGCGACGCGTGATCTCGACTTCTGGCAGTTCTGGCATGGCGTGCTCGGCTCCTGTTTGCAAGCGCATTTTGCTCACCGCGCCCGCGCGGCGCAAACTGATAAGATCGTTCGTCCCCCTCCGCTTCAACCCATGATTCGTCCTTTTCGACTTGCCGCCTTCGTTATCGCGTGCCACGCCGTACCGCTCGCGGCGCAGGAAGCGCCCGCCGATACGGAAGCCGACGCGACCTTGCCGGCCATCGCGCTGACGCCGACGCTGATGCAACGCTTGCTGCTCGGCGAGATCGCCGCGCAGCGCCAGCAGCCGGGCACGGCCGCCGACATCTACCTCGATCTGGCGCGCAGTACGCGCGATCCGCGCATCGCCCGTCGCGCCGCCGAGGTCGCCGTGCATGCCCGCCAGTACGACAAGGCACTTGATGCCACACGCCTGTGGATCGACATCCAGCCGCAGGATGCGCGGGCGCGACAGGCGCTGGCGCACCTGCTCGTCGCGACGCAGCGCACCGAGGAACTTGCTCAGGTGCTGCAGCGCGAATTGCAGTCCGCCGGCCCGGCGGTCGGCGAAGTCTTGCTGCGTCTGAACCGGAACCTCGGGCGCTTCAACGACAAGGCGGCCGTGTGGAAAATCGTCGACAGCCTCACGACGCCCTACCTGACGCTCGCCGAGGCGCGCTTCGCCCGTGCGCAGGCGGCGCAGGCGGCGGGCGACGCCATGCGCGCCATGGCCGAGATCGACGAGGCCGTCGCGCTTCGTCCCGAATGGGAAATGGCGGCGCTGTTCAAGGCGCGGCAGATGCCGCCCGGCGCGGCGACCGTCGACTACCTTGCCGACTGGATCAAGCGCAACCCGACGGCCAAGGACATGCGGTTGGCCTATGCCCGCGGGCTGGTCGGCGAGAAGCGCTACGACGAGGCGCGCGCCGAATTCCGCGCATTGCAGGCCAGCTTTCCCGAGAACGCCGACATTGCCTTCGCCATCGGCGTGCTGGCGCTGCAGTTGAACGACACGGCCGAAGCCAAGGCGCATCTGCAGCGCGTCGTCACGCTGGATTCCGGCCGTGCCGAGACGGCGAATTTCTATCTGGGCCAGCTTGCCGAAGATGCCGGCCAGATCGACGAAGCCATGCGCCACTATGGTGCCGTCGGCCGCGGCGAGCAGTTCGTCGCCGCACGGGCGCGCGGCGCCCGCCTGCTGGTGAGCCAGGGGCGCATGCTCGAAGCACGCACATGGCTCAAGCAAGGCCGCGAAATGTCGGCGGACGACGCACCGCGCCTGCTGCTGGCCGAAGCCCACCTGCTGCGCGAGCAGGGCGAGGGCGAGGAAGCCTACGGCGTCCTGCTGCGCGGCCTCGAGACCCATGTCGATGCCGACGAACTGCTCTACGAGGCTGGCATCAACGCCGAGCGCCTGGGCCGTCTGGCCGATGCCGAGCGCCATTTCCGCCGCCTCATCACCGTCAAGCCCGACTCCGCACAAGGCTACAACGCATTGGGCTACTCGCTGGTCGATCGCAACGAACGACTCGACGAAGCTGCCACGTTGATCGACAAGGCACTGTCGCTGGCGCCGGACGATTCCTACATCCTCGACAGCAAGGGCTGGCTGCTCTACCGGCAGGGCAGGCTGGACGAGGCGCTCGGCTTTCTGCGTCGCGCCTACGCGGTCAAGCCGGAACCTGAAGTCGCTGCCCACATCGGCGAAGTGCTGTGGGCGCAAGGCAAGCGTTCGGAGGCCGAAAACGTCTGGCGCGAGGCCGACAAGGCCAGTCCCGGCAACGCCGACCTGGCGGCCACGATCAAGCGCTTCCTGCCTTGAACGATGTTCTCCGGCGCAGCGCCCGACTGGCGTCCGCGGGCCTGTGCGGACTCCTGATCGCCGGCTGCGCGCAACTGCCGGGCATGCCATCCGCGACGCCTTGCGCGCCCGATGCGCCGTTGGGTCCGCCTCTGGCAGGCTTCGACATCGACGGGCGCATTTCGCTGCGCCAGGGACAGCGTACCGACCACCTGAATTTCGTTTGGCGGCACGACGCCGCGCAGGACGAACTGACCCTTTCCACGCCGCTCGGACAAGGGCTGGCCCGGTTGCAGCGCGACGGCCACGGCGCGCGCTTGCGCCTGTCCGACGGCAGCGAGCGCGTTGCCCCCGACTGGCGCGCCCTCGCGCGCGACGCGCTGCGCAGCGACGTGCCGATCGACGTGCTGCCCGACTGGCTGCGCGGTGCCATGCCGCGGCGGCAGGCAAGTCATGAAGGGTGGGCAGTGGACGTGACGGCGGTACGCGACCTTGCCGGCGACCCGTGCCGGCGTCTGCCGCGTGTGCTGGAGGCGCGGCGCGACGACGTCGAACTGAAAATCGTCGTCGATGCCTGGGGCGACGAATGAGCGCCTTCGACGCCGCCTCGTGGTGGCCGGCGCCGGCCAAGCTCAACCTCTTCCTGCATGTCGTCGGCCGCCGCGCGGATGGCTACCACCTGCTGCAAACCGTCTTCCGCTTCATCGATTGCACCGACCGGCTGCGCTTCACGCCCACCGAAGACGGTCGCATCGAACGTGAAACCGACATCGCCGGCGTGCCGGCCGAAGCCGACCTCAGCGTGCGCGCGGCGCACGCGCTGCAACAGGCGAGCGGTACGCGCGCAGGTGCAATCATCGCCATCGACAAGCGGCTGCCGATGGGCGGCGGACTCGGCGGTGGCAGCTCGGACGCGGCCACGACACTGATCGCGCTCAACCACTTGTGGGGCACCGGCGCCTCGCGTCAGGACCTGCAACGCATCGGCATCGGCCTTGGCGCCGATGTGCCGGTGTTCATCCATGGCCGCACGACGTTTGCCGAAGGCGTCGGCGAAAGGTTCACCGATGTCGTCGCGCCGCCTGCCTGGTATCTGGTGCTGGTGCCGCCGGTGAGCGTGCCCACGGCCGTCATCTTCGGCGATCCGGCATTGCGCCGCGACACGCCGCCGATCGGCGCTGCCGACTGGCGCCCCGATTTCGGTGGCAACGACCTCGAAGCCGTCGCCACGCGACGATTCCCGGCGGTGGCGGACCACCTGGCGTGGTTGCGTGGCCTGGCGCCGGCGCGCATGAGCGGGTCGGGCGCCTGCTGCTTCGCGGCCTTCGCCGATGCCGCCGCGGCGCAGGCGGCCCTGGCCCGGCTGCCGGCCGGCTGGCGGGGATTCGCGGCCCGTGGACTGGACGAACATCCGCTGCTGTCAATTTGACAGGGCGAGGCAAAATCGCCAAAATGCGCGTCCTTTCGCCGCCTGACCGGCTGTTTCAGGTCATGTGGCGCGTTGGGGAGTCGCCAAGCTGGTTAAGGCACCGGATTTTGATTCCGGCATGCGAAGGTTCGAATCCTTCCTCCCCAGCCAACCTTACCCGGCGGCCCGCCGACTGCCCGACTGCCCATGGCTTACGACAGTTTGATGGTCTTCACCGGCAACGCCAACCCGAAGTTGGCTGCCGATGTGGTCAAGCGACTGAACATTTCGCTCGGACGGGCGAATGTCGGCCGTTTTTCCGATGGCGAAGTGAACGTCGAGATCCTCGAGCACGTGCGGGGCCACGACGTGTTCATCCTGCAATCGACCTGCGCGCCGACCAACGACAACCTGATGGAGCTGATGGTCATGGTCGATGCGCTGAAACGCGCCTCGGCCGGACGCATCACCGCGGCCATTCCGTATTTCGGCTATTCCCGGCAGGACCGCCGGCCGCGCTCGGCGCGCGTGGCGATCACGGCCAAGGTCGTCGCCGACATGCTGCAGGTGGTCGGCGTCGACCGCGTACTGACGGTCGACCTGCATGCCGACCAGATCCAGGGCTTTTTCGACATTCCGGTCGACAACATCTACGCCGCACCGATCCTGCTCGGCGACATCTGGCGCCAGCGCCATGAGAACCTGCTGGTGGTCTCGCCGGACGTCGGCGGCGTGGTGCGCGCCCGCGCGCTGGCCAAGCGGCTGGAGTCCGACCTCGCCATCATCGACAAGCGGCGGCCGAAGGCCAACGTGTCGGAGGTCATGAACATCATCGGCGATGTCGACGGCCGCACCTGCGTCATCATGGACGACATGGTCGACACCGCCGGCACGCTGTGCAAGGCGGCGGACGCCCTCAAGGAGCACGGTGCCACCCGCGTGCTCGCCTACTGCACGCACCCCGTGCTCTCGGGCAGCGCCATCGAACGCATCAACGATTCGGCGCTCGACGAGCTGGTCGTCACCGACACCATCCCGCTGGCGCAGAAGGCCGTTGCCTGCCCGCGCATCCGGCAGATCTCGATCGCCGAGCTGATGGCCGAGACGATCATGCGCATCAGCAACGATTCTTCCGTGTCGTCGCTCTTCATGGACTAGTTTTCACCCCTCGCCTGGTCGCGGGCGGGGATCTTCGCAGCAACCAACCGCAACATTCAGGAGCATCCAATGCAAATCGAATTCAACGCCAACAAGCGTGACCTGCAGGGCACCGGAGCGAGCCGCCGCCTGCGTCGCGCCCATCGCATCCCGGGCATTCTCTACGGCGGCACCGAAGCCCCGCAGGCCATCGACATGGACCACAACGAGCTGTTCCAGCTCATGCGCAAGGAGGTGTTCTATTCCTCCGTGCTGACGGTCAATCTCGGCGGCGCCAAGCAGATGTGCCTGCTGCGCGACGTGCAGCGCCATCCGTACAAGCAGATCATCATGCATCTGGACTTCCAGCGCGTCGATGCCACCCACAAGCTGCACCAGAAGGTGCCGCTGCACTTCGTCAACGGCGACATCGCCCCCGGCGTCAAGCTCGGCGGCGGCATGGTTTCACATGCGATGAACGACATCGACGTCAAGTGCCTGCCCGCCGACCTGCCGACCTTCATCGAAGTCGACCTCAAGGACCTGCACGCCGGCCAGTCGATCCACGTCTCGCAACTCGCGTTGCCCAAGGGCGTCGAGGTCGTGCATCACGGCGACGGCGATCCGGTCGTGGCATCGATCACGGTCAAGGGCCCGTCGAAGGAAGAGGAGCCGGCACCCACAGTGGCCGTTGCCCCGGCTGCGCCGGCCAAACCGGAGCGCAAGCAGGAACGCGTCGACAAGCGCTGAGCTTGGGCGCGCTGCGACTCCTCGTCGGCCTCGGCAATCCGGGGCCGGAATACGCTGAAACCCGGCACAACGCCGGGTTTTGGTTTTGTGAGCGCATCGCCCTCGACCTGAAAGCCCGGCTCGCTCACGAGTCGCGCTTCCACGGTTTCGTCGGCCATGCCCGCGAAGCCGGGCTGTGGCTGCTCGAACCGCAGACCTTCATGAACCGGTCCGGTCAATCGGTGAGAGCGCTGGCGCAGTTCTACCGCATCCTGCCCGGCGAAATGCTCGTCGTGCACGACGAACTCGATCTGCCGCCCGGTCGCGCGCAGCTGCGCCTGGGCGGTGGCCTCGGCGGCCACAACGGTCTCAAGGACATCACCGCCCATCTGGGCACCCAGGACTTCTGGCGCTTGCGCATCGGCATCGGCCATCCGGGCGACCGCAACGAAGTGGCCAATTTCGTCCTCAAGCCACCGCGCAAGGAAGAGCAGGCCGACATCGACACCGCCCTCGACCGTGCGCTGGCTGCCTTCCCGCTCGTCCTCGACGGCCAGTTCGAAAAGGCCGCCAACAAGATCAATGCGCGTCCGCCGGCCAAGCCCGCCGCGACGCCAGACAAGGAATCGCCATGAGTCTCCAGTGCGGCATCGTCGGCCTGCCCAACGTCGGCAAGTCCACCCTCTTCAACGCGCTGACCAAATCGGGCATCGCCGCCGAGAACTACCCCTTCTGCACCATCGAGCCCAACGTCGGCATCGTCGAAGTGCCCGACCCGCGGCTGGCCGCGCTCTCGGCCATCGTCAAGCCGCAGAAGATCCAGCCGGCCATCGTCGAATTCGTCGACATCGCCGGGCTGGTCGCCGGCGCCAGCAAGGGCGAGGGCCTGGGTAACCAGTTCCTTGCCAACATCCGCGAGACCGACGCCATCGTGCATGTCGTGCGCTGCTTCGCCGACGACAACGTGGTGCACGTCTCCGGCAATGTCGACCCGATCCGCGACATCGAGGTCATCGACACCGAACTGGCGCTGGCCGACATGGCGACCGTCGAAAAGGCGCTCAACCGCTACCGCCGTCCTGCCACCGCCGGTGACAAGGACGCCAAAATCCTCGTCGCCGTCCTCGACAAGTGTTTCGCCCAGCTCGACCAGGGCAAGCCGGTGCGCGCCCTCGACCTCGCCAAGGAAGAGCGGGCCAGCCTCAGGCCCTTCTGCCTGATCACCGCCAAACCGGTGCTCTATGCCGCCAACGTCGCCGAGGACGGCTTCGAGAACAACCCCCACCTCGATTCCGTGCGCGCCCACGCCGCCGCCGAAGGCGCCGAGGTCGTCGCGCTGTGCGCCGCCATCGAGGCCGAAATCGCCGACCTCGACGACGCCGACAAGGTCGAGTTTCTCGAATCGATGGGCCTCCACGAACCCGGCCTCGACCGCCTGATTCACGCCGGCTACCACCTGCTCGGCCTGCAGACCTACTTCACCGCCGGCGTCAAGGAAGTCCGCGCGTGGACCATCCATGCCGGCGATACCGCCCCGCAGGCCGCCGGCGTCATCCACACCGATTTCGAGAAGGGATTCATCCGCGCACAGACCATCGCCTTTGACGATTTCATCGCATGCAAGGGCGAGGCCGGCGCCAAGGAGGCCGGCAAGATGCGCGCCGAAGGCAAGGAATACGTCGTCAAGGACGGCGACGTGCTGAACTTCCTGTTCAACGTCTGAGCGCACGGCGCGCGGTGCCCCCGTGCGCCGTGTCGCCACCACTGTAGTTTCGAGCCGGCTGCCGGCGCTCACCGCAGGCTGACCGTAACGGCCTTCCACTGCGGGCTTTGCCAACGATAGAAGGCGCTCAGGGCACGCGGATGATCCGCCTGCTTGCGCACAGCGAGCGTCTCCAAGTCCAGCACAGCGAAGCGCTTGCGATAGCGGCCGCCTTCGCGCGCTTCACCGGCCACCAGCATCTCCTTGCCGCCGGGCACCCAACCGGCAAACTCGACGTAGCCCAGGGCCGGGCCGCTGGCCGCCGGCGGCAATGCGTCGACCTGCCAGCCCTGCGCGGTCTGACGGAACACCCAGATTTCGCGCCAGCCATCCATCGGCTGCACGGCCAGTGCCAGTGCCTTGCCCTTGCGCTCGGCGTTCGCCGACGCCGGCCATACTTTGCCGTAGGTGCAGCGCGAGACGAGCGGCGTTGCCTGCGGCTGGCGGCGCTCGCGCAAATCGATGCAGGTCTGGCCCGGTTCGCCACCGCGCAAGGTCACGAACAATGTACCGTTCGTCGCGTCGGTATCCGCTTCGGCGGCCCAGCGGACGGCGCCGACGGCCATGGCGGCGTCGTTGAAAGCGGCCTGATCGCGCTCGTCGAGTTCGGCTGCGTCGATGCCGGCAAGCGCATCGAGCGCCTGCTGGCCTGCCGTGCGCACCGCCGAGGCATCCGGCGTCGCAGCACGTGCCCGGGCGAACGCAATGCTCGCCCACACTGATGCCTTGCGCACGCGCAAGCGCTGCTGCATGGCCGGCGGCAACGGCGCCGGATCGACGCGCGCCAGCACATCGGCACGCCAGCGGTCCTGTGCGGCGCGTTCGGTCGGCGTCAGCGAGGTGGCGATGCAATCCTCGCGCGTCAGGGCCAGCGCCGCCTGCGCGCGCGCCTGCGGTTCGGCGGCGAGCGCCATGGCGCGGCGCCAGGCTTCGCCGTCGTAACACAGCCGCACCTGCCCGTCGCGTTCGGCACTTTCCATGCGGATGCCATAGTGAGCGACGACATCGAGATGCGCCGTGGCGGCCACATCGCGCTGCCGCGTCCGCTCGGCCGCCGACACCCTGTCGGCGAGCCGTTCGGCCATGGCACCGATGTCGGCGAACAGGTTGCCGTCGATCGCCTCGGCCGGCGCGGCACGCAGATACGCCGCGGCATAGCCGATGCCCAATGCCTCGGCCCCCGGCGTATCGCGCAGGAAGGTCACCACCGTACGCAGCGCCGGCGCCTGTGCGGCATCCAGCGGCAGGGGTCGTGTGGCTGGCGCGCGCACGAAGCCGGCACGCTCGCGGCGATGGTCGTACACCTGCAGGAAATCGCCCTTGGCGCCCCGCACTTCGAGCGTATCACCGGCCCACAGCACCGCCTGCTGCGGTGCCGAGTCGCGCGGCGCGGCACGCAGCGCGGTGTGGTCCTGGGCCACGATGGCCAGCGCGGCCAGGGTGGCCATGGTCGTCGCACCCATGCTTATTCTCCCTGACGGCCGGCTGCGCCAGTGCCGAGCAGATTGGCGCCGATGAACCGTCCGTCGGTCGAGGCCGGGGCGATGATCACCGAGATCTTGTCCGAGAGCTTGTCGGCAAGCGTCTTCTGGATCAGCAGCGGATGGCGATCGATGAGTGCGCCATCGCGCGCCAGTTGTTCGCTGGCAAGTTTGCCCAACTGGTCCTGCCGGTAGGCTTCGGCGTCGGCCAGTTTGCGTCGCGAATCCGCTTCGCCTTGCGCCTCGACCAGTTGCGCTGCGGCGTTGGCTTCCGCCGCCTTGATGCGCGTGACTTTCGCGGCCTCGGCTTCGAGCGCGCGCTGTTCGATCTGCTTCTGCTTGAAGGGCAGCACATGCTTCATGGCCTCCGCTTGCGCCTGCGCGGCGATGATCTGCTCCTGCGCGGCGGCCTCGGCGGACTTTTCGCGGCGCACCTTCTCGGCCTGCCCCTCGAGCTCGGTCTGCTTGACCTGCTTGTCCTTGAGCTCAAGCGTGTAGCGCATCTTTTCGGAGGCCAGTTCCTCGGCCAGCAGTCTTTCCATGCCGGCCTTGTAGTCTTGCGGCAAGTCGATCTTGCCGATCATCACGCCTTGCAGCACGACTCCGTCGCGCGCCAGCAGCGGCTTGAGTTCGGCCTCGATGGCCTGCTGGATCGGACGTCGCTGCGTCGAAAAGATCTCGCGAACCGTATGCGCGGCGAAGGTCTTGTAGAGCACGCTCTGCACCACCGGCTCGACCACCTCGCGGTCGATGTCGGCGGGCAGTGCGCGCGCGGTCTGCGTCAGGCGCGAGGCATCGAGCACATAGCGGATCGACACATCGACGCCGATCGACAGACCCTCGACGGATTGGAACGGCGACTCGCCGCTGGCGCTCTGGCCCTCCGCCGGCCGGTACACCTGTTCGCGCAGCGAGTAGCGGCGCAGCTCATGCACGGCCGGCAGCACCACCACCGCGCCTTCGGCCGCCTCGCTGACCTCGCCGGTCAGCCGGTTGATGCGCAGCCCGACTTCGCCGCGCTCGATCGTCTCGATCGGCGGATGGGCGACCAACCCGTAGCCAAGCGCGCCGGCAACGGCCAGCGCGATGACGGAACGACGATGGCGATGCAGCCTGTCGGCGGTGCGGCTGCCGGCACGGACAAGGCCCGCGGCACCGCGGCCGGTGGCGTCGAAGAGGCGGTTGGCAAGTTCGAAGAAGCGGTCCGACATGATGATTTTCTCCACAAGGTGATCTTCCTGACGGGTGGCGAAGGCGGGAAGATCGACGCGCTTCGTCATGTCGTGCATGGTGTCGGCAAGGGGGTGGAGCAAGCCATGCCGCCACGGGGCGACTTCGCGCATGGGCCGGACGCGGCGCTTCCGCCGCGTGAACAAACGCTCACGCCCGCCGGCGCAATGCGCCTGCCGAAAGCGGCGATACTGCGCACGATCGACAGCAGGAGTCGGGCGTCATGAACAACCGCGTTGCCATCATCGAGGACGATGTGCCGACCAGCCGCCAAATCAGGGCCTGGATCGAAGCGGCGCGACCGGGCCTGCACATCGATTGCTGGTTCAACCGCGACGACGCCGAGGCGGCCGTGGCCCGCGAGGCCTACGACGTGGTCGTGCTCGACATCGAGCTCGGCCGCGAGCGCAACGCCGGCGTGGCGATCATCAACGCCATCAACAAGGCCGGCCACGGCACGCCCGTCCTCGTGGTGTCGGCGATGCCCGCGGCGATCTACCGCGGCATCATGAAGGCGCTCGATGCCTGGGACTACCTGCAGAAGACCACCTTCGACGAGGCCGACTTCATCGACACCTTCCTCGAGATCCTGCGTGCGGCGCGTGAACGCGCGCCAGCCGGCGGCGAGGCCGCGCCCGAGGAACTCTCGCTCGACCCCTTGCGCCAGAACACGCCCTTGTGGCGCGGCCAGCGGGTCAACCTGCCGCTCACCGCGCAGCGCATCCTCGCCACGCTGTACCAGCAGCGCGGACACGTGGTTAGTTACGACGAGCTGTTCCGCGTGGTCAAGAGCGGGCGCAACCGCGACAACATCCGCAAGCACATCAGCACGATCCGCGATGCCTTTCGCGAACTCGACGAGCATTTCGACCGCATCGAAAACGTGCCGATGCGCGGCTTCCGCTGGTCCGATCCGGCCGCCGGCGCATGAACCGCTGGCTGCGCGCGCTGGCCTCGTGGCGCCTGCGGCTGCTGTTCCGCAGTTGCTTCGTGCTGCTCGCGACGGCCGTGGTGGCGCTGGCGATCAACGTCCTGCAGGACGAAAAGCAGCGCAGTTACGACAGCTTCCAGGCCGGTATCGGCAAGACTGCCGCGCAGATCGCCGCACGCCTGCGTCATCCGTCCGGCCAGCTTGCGCTGCTCAATCCGCCGCGGGCCGATGGCGCCGACCTGCGATCGCGCCCGGTGGTATTGCCGTGGTCGGCAATCGATTTCGACGATCCCGCCAAGGTCCGTCACGCCGTCGAAATGGCCGGTTGCCTGCTGCAATACCCCGATGGCGGAAGCCTGTGCATCGCCCTGGCCAATACGCCCTGGGCTGGCGGCTACATCTATGCCGCCGGCACCTACACCGGCCCGCCGCTGGTCGCCCATCGCATTGGCGACGAAGCGTTGGGCGGCGCCCACCGCCTGCGCATTGCGGTGTCGGTGCGCGGGGTTGCCGAACACTGGCTGGCACCGTTCGAAATTCCGGTCCAGGATGCCAATGGCCACCAGTCGCTGCGCGGACGATTCACCGGCTATGTCGCCCGTGACGACGACAACTATCGTGGTGCCCGGCCGCAACGGGATTTTCGGGGCTGGGCCTGGCAGGACGGTGCCTGCGTCGATGGTCGGGATGGCGCCGACTGTCCCCGCATGACGTTCTTCTCGGTGCGTCTGCCGGTCGAGCCGCTGCGGCGCGCCTTGTTCGACGCCCGCAAGCCGGTCTGGCCGCCACCCGACCTCGACCGCTTTCGCGTGCATGTGCAGGTATTGCCGCCCGGCGACGGCGCACCGCTGTTCGACAGCGACGCGGCCGGCGCCGTACCGCCCTTTTCGCTCAACGACCTGGCCGCGCAATTGCAGCCCGGCGAGACGCTGCGCATCGACACACCGGGCGACAAGGCCGGACGCATCGTGCTGCACGGCGCCGACATCGATGCAGGCGAACCCAATTCGCCTTTGCTGATGCGACTGATCGACCGCCTGCCGGTGGCGCGCTACGACAAGCCGGTGGATATGGCCGATGTCATCGCGACCCCGCTGGGAAATTTCCCGGTACGGCTCATCGGTGATCCGCGCGGTCTCGACCGGGCGCTCGGCATCGTCGCCACGCGCCTGTCATGGTTCGTCGCCGCGATGCTGCTGGCCCTGGCCGTGGCCTGGCTGATCATCGAGGTGGGCATCATTCGCCGCATCGCGCGGCTGACAGCCCGCTCGCGCGAACTTTCGCGCGGCGTGCGCGACGATGCTCTGGAGCGCTACGACCTGGCCGACCTGCGCGGCAATGACGAACTGGGCATCCTCGCCGGCGCACTCGACGAGCTGCTGCTGCGCGCCAAGAGCGATGCCGCCCGCGCGCGCATCCGCGCCCAGCAGGAAAAAGATCTCTGGCACGCCGTCGGCCACGAAATCATGTCGCCGCTGCAGTCGCTGCTCGCCCTGCACGGCAGCGCCGACGATCCCAGCCACCGCTACATTCAACGCATGCAGCAGGCGGTACGCGTGCTCTACGGCAGCGCCAGTCCGAGCGAGGCCTTTGAAACATCGCAACTGACCGTGCGCCCGCTCGACGCCGTACTGTTTCTGCGCCACGTCACCGAGAACGCCGGCATTTCCGGTGTCGCCTGCGAACTGCCCGCAGAGTCCGTCTGGGCGCATGCCGACGAATACCCGCTCGAAGACGTCATGGCGCATCTGCTCAACAACGCCGAGCGTTACCGGACCCAGGGAACGCCGATCAAGCTGTCTCTGACGGTGGACGATGCCACCGTGTCGATCTCGGTGTGCAACGCCGGCCCGGCGATTGCGCATGACGATCTCGAACGCATCTTCGAATACGGCGTCTCCGATCAACCAGGCGCCGCCGCGCAGGGCAACCGCGGCCAGGGCCTGTTCGTGGTGCGCACCTACATGGCGAAAATGGGTGGCACGGTCAGCGTCCGCAATACTGCGGACGGCGTGAACTTCACGCTGACACTGCAACGCGCGCGGGCGACGGAGCGATAGCCCCCGCTAACGCCGCAACAACAGACAACGATTGTTCGACGGCATGGCGATGTCGGCGCTCAGCGCCAGACCTGCCCGCTCGGCGAGCGCCAGCACCGCCTCGATGTCGCGGATGCCCTGATGCGGTGCTTGTTGCCGCAACCACGCGTCGAACGCCGCATTGCTCTCGCTGGTCGGACGGCCGTCGTAGTGGAACGCGCCGTAGATCGCCACCACGGCGTGCCGCGTGAGCACGCCGGGCAGCGCCGCGAACAGTGCCTCGACGGCCTGCCAGGGCATGATATGCAGCGTGTTGGCGGTGAATGCTGCATCGTGCCGCGTCGTCGGCCAGGCGCCGAGCGCATCGAGCGCCAGCGGCGCGGCGAGGTTCGGCAGCGCGGCATCGGCGACACGGGCTGCGAGGCCCGGCAGATGTTCGGCGCGCTCGCTCGGCTGCCACGCCAGATGCGGCAGGGCGGTCGCGAAATGCACGGCATGCTCGCCGCTGCCGCTGCCGATCTCGAGCACCTGACGCGCGTCGGCAAAGACATCGCGCAACACGCGCAGGATGGGTGCGCGGTTGCGCAGCGTAGACGGGGCGTGCGGCAGGGCGCTCGGCGCGGGCGGGCTCATCCGTCGGCACTTTACGCCGCGTCGCCCGTGAAGCGCCGTGCCGCCACCACTGTAGTTTGGCGGCGCGGGGATTCAGCGTTCGCGGGCGGGGCGTACGTCTCCCGAACCCACGATGGAGCGCGCCACCCGCGGCTGGCCGTGGTAGCGCACTTCGCCCGAGCCGGCAATCGAGACTTCCAGCTTGTCGCTCACGGCGATCTCCGCATCGCCCGAGCCGGCGATCGACACCGAGGCGTTGCGGCTGGCCAGGGTCGGTGCCGAGTAGTCGCCCGAGCCGGCAATGGACACCGACTGCTTCGCGGCTTCGCCGCCGACGCGCACATCGCCCGAGCCGGCGATCGAGACCTCCAGCGCCGCGACCTGTACCTGCTCGGCGCGCACGTCGCCCGAGCCGCCAACGGCGATCGCCAGCGGACGCTCCGGCTGCGCGAAAGCGCCGACACGCGCATCGCCCGAGCCCTTCACGGACAGACTGCCGAGCATGGGCACCGACAGGCTGACGCGCACGTTGTCGGCCGAGACGCCGACTTCGTTCCACTTGGCGTCCCAGGCCACGACCAGCGAGCGGTCATTGACCTCCAGCCGCACGCGGGCGCGCTGCTTGTCGCTGCCGCTGATGCGCACGCCGCGCGTTTCGCCTTGCGTGACTTCCAGCTCGAACGGTCCGGAAAGCTCGATGCGCTCGATGCCGGCGGCGATCTGGCGGGTTTCGTCGCCGGCCTGTGCGGCGTTCGAGGCAAGGGCAAAGCAGGCGGCCAACGTGACGACGAGCGGGCGGGTGTGCATGGTGGGCTCCGGCGGTTGAGGTAGCGCCAGTGTCGTCCCGGTCGCAACCGTCGGCCAGCCGCAGGCGACGAAACGCCGTTTGCGCGGCATGGAATGCGCCTGCGCCGGTCTGGCGCCGTGCCACCACCCCTGTCGTTTGGCGGCGCGAAGCGGGCGCGCCGCCGCGCCGCGCTACTGCTTGGCGATCTCGGCGCGCACGTTGTCCATGTCCAGCGCCATGGCCTGCTCGATGAGCTGGTCGAAGGCGGCGGGGGGCAGCGCGCCGGCCTCCGAGTAGATGATGATCTGGTCGCGGAAGATCATCAGCGTCGGGATCGAGCGGATGTTGAACGATGCGGCGATCGCCTGCTGCGCTTCGGTGTCCACCTTGCCGAAGACGATGTCCGTGCGCGCCTCGGAGGCCGCCTCGTAGGTCGGCGCGAAGCTGCGGCAGGGGCCGCACCATCCGGCCCAGAAATCGATGATGACGTTCGGATTGTCGTTGATGACGGACTCGAAGTTTTCGGTGGTGAGTTCGACGGTAGCCATGTTCGCCTGCGTTTTGAGTGGAGGGTTGCCCGGAATGCTACCCTTTGCGCGATGAACGCAGGGGAGATTCACGCGCCGGGTTATGTCGGCCGCTTCGCACCCTCGCCCACCGGGCCGCTGCATTTCGGCTCGCTGGTCGCGGCGCTGGCTTCGTGGCTCGACGCGCGCGCCGCCGGCGGGCGCTGGCTGCTGCGCATCGACGACCTCGACCGTCCGCGCTGCACGGCGCAGGCCGAAGGCGAGATCCTGCGCGCGCTCGAGACCTTCGGCCTGCACCACGACGGCCCCGTCGTGCGCCAGCACACGCGCGACGCGGCCTACGCCGCCGCGCTCGAACGACTGCGTGCCGCCGGGTGCGTTTACGCCTGCGCCTGCACGCGCCGCGAGCTGGCCGATTCGCGCCTCGGTGCCGACGGCAGCGCGATCTATCCGGGCACCTGCCGCCCCGGCCTGCCGCCGGGGCGCAGCGCGCGCGCCTGGCGCTACGCCGTCGGCGACGACGTGATCGAATTCGACGACCGCATCCAGGGCCACGCACGCATCGCGCTCGCAACCGACTGCGGCGATTTCCTCGTCCGCCGTGCCGACGACCTGTTCGCCTATCAGCTCGCCGCCGTCGTGGATGACTTCGACGCCGGCGTCAGCGAGATCGTCCGCGGCGCCGACCTCTTCCAGTCCACCGCGCGGCAGATCGCGCTGCAACGCGCGCTCGGCCTGCCAACGCCACGCTATGCGCATGTGCCCGCGGCCGTCAATGCCGCCGGCGAAAAGCTCTCCAAGCAGACGCGCGCCGCGCCGCTGGACATTGCCGATGTGCCCGCCACGCTGTGCCGCACACTGCGCTTCCTGGGCCAGGCGCCGCCGCCGGACCTCGCTGCGGCAACGGGGGATGACGTACTGGCGTGGGCGCGCGACAATTGGCGGCTCGAACGCATCCCGCGTTCATTCACCCAACCAACTTCAGGGGCACCATGCTGACCGACACCGACGATGCCATCCGCGCACTGCTCAAAGGAACCCGCCGCATCGCCTTGGTGGGCATTTCCGCCAACGAGGAGCGGCCGAGCCATCGCGTCGCCCGCTACCTGATCGACGCCGGCTATGACGTCGTGCCGGTGAACCCCGGCCTGCGCGAGATATTCGGCCGCCGCTGCTTCGCCCATGTGCGCGACATCGAAGGCTGCGTGGACATGGTCGACGTGTTCCGCCGTCCCGAGGAAGTGCCCGCCATCGTCGACGATGCCATCGCCATCGGCGCGAAATCGCTGTGGCTGCAGCTCGGCGTCATTGCCCCCGAGGCGGCCGAACGCGCCGCCGCCGCGGGACTCAAGGTGGTGATGGATCGCTGCACGAAGATCGAGCACGCACGGCTGATCGCCTGAACGCAGCAGGTCGCCCAGGCGAGCGGCAAACTACAGTGGTGGTGACACGGCGCCTGCCCGCGCAAGGCATCGCGGCCGCAGGGCGCCACCTCAAGCCGGCATGATCTGCGTGAAGTCGTCGATGGCGATGTAGTCGCCGGCATCGTTGGCCGGCTGCTTCGTATCGGGCCGGCGCACGCAGACCAGATGCGCGATGCCGAACGTGCGCGCCGAATCCAGCACCGGCAGGCTGTCGTCCACCAGCAGCGTGCGCGCGACATCGAAGGGCTCGATGCCCTGCAGCGCGCGCCAGAAATCCTGCGCCTCCTTCGGTGCGCCCAGCGCATGCGAGCTGACGATGGCATCGAAGTGCGGTTCGAGCCCCGTGCGCGCCATCTTCAGCGTCACGCTCTTGTGGTGCGCGTTGGTGGCCAGCACCAGCCGCCGGCCGCTGGCGCGCACGGCGGCGAGAAAAGGCTCGACATGCGGATGCACGGCAATGAGGTGCGCCACTTCCTCTTTGAGCCGCATGATGTCGAGGCCCGTTTCGCCCTGCCAGAAATCCACCGAATACCAGTCCAGCGTGCCGGCCCGCGCACGATAGCGCGTGACCAGCGCGGCACGCGCCTCGTGCGCCGGCAGCCCCAGCGATTCGGCATAGCGTGCCGGCAGATGCTCGCGCCAGAAGTGGTTGTCGAAATGCAGGTCGAGCAGCGTGCCGTCCATGTCGAGCAGCACGGTATCGATGCGCGACCAGTCGAGCATCAGGCGCGCTGGCTCAGTGCGGCCTGCCGGCGGCGGCTCATGGCACGAGATACGTCCAGCCGGCCTGCTGCAGCCGGTGGATTTCGGCATAGCCGGCAGCCACCCGCGTCACGCCGGGCAGCAGCAGCTCGGGGTCGATGTGCTGCGCCTGCATCGAATTGCCGCAGGCGACGAACAGTACGCCGGCCGCCTGCGCATCCTGCACTGCATTGGCCGCCAGCGAATCGTCGGTGAGCATGCCCAGCGCCGGGCCGATCGCCACCACCGTGATCGGCACCGCCTTGGTCGCCGCCTCGGCGCGCAGGTTGCGCACATTGCCGAGCACGCCGTTCCAGCGCGCGCTCTCGCCCGCCGTCACCTGCACCACCTTGCCGCGCGCCGCCGTTGCGGCGACCGCGGGGGCGGCCGTGGCGGCGCCGGCGAGCGCCAGCAGGCGGGCCAGCGCACCGCGGCGATTGCCTGATCCGTTCATGCGTTCAGGGCTTGATATAGACGTAGCCATCCTGCGCCTGCAGCCGCGTGATTTCGGCGACGCCCGACGGCACGATGACCGCGCCGCTGATGACCTTGCTCTTGTCGATGTTGCGCGAGGTCAGCGTGTTGTTGCAGACCTTGAATTCGACGCCCTTGAGCGCGAGGTCGTCGACCATCGGCGCGAAGGCGTTGCCGTTCTTGTCCTGCGCGCCGGCGAGCAGGAAGTTGATGCCCGGCCCGTGCGTCACCACCGCGATCTTCGCCGTCGGGTCGGCGGACATGTGGTTGCGGATGTTGCGCAGCGCGTTGGCAGCGATTTCCACGTCGCCATTGACGTGGTAGGCGGCCTTCACGGGGCCGGCGGGCGCGGCGGCGACGCTGGTGTTGATGTGGGTGGCGCAGCCGGCCAGGCCGACGGATGCGGCGAGCGCGGCGATGGCGATGCGGCGGCGAATCAGGTGGGGCATGTCGGTCTCCTCCGGTGTCGGGTGCCCGCGCGAACGGCGAACGGACAAAGCATAGCAGCCGCCCGCAAACTACAGTGGTGGTGGCACGGCGCTTGGCGCCACGCGCGCCTCATTTGCCGCCGAAGCGCGGCGTCCGCCCGGCAACGAAGGCGTCGATGCCTTCGGCGTAATCGGGGCTGTCGAGGAACCAGAACGGATCGCCTTGCGGCGGGCGGCCGGCGGCCACGTCGCGCAACAGCCGCTTGTGTGCGCGCGCCACCTGTGGCGCGCCGGCGGCGATGCGCTGCGCGGTGGCGAACGCCTCGGCGTGTACGTCCGCGTCCGCCACCACGCGCGTCACCAGCCCCTTGGCGAGGGCCTCGGCGGCATCGAGCAAACGGCCTTCGAGCAGGATCTCGCGCAGCGTGGCGGCGCCGACGAGTGCGAGCAAACCGGCCAGCTCGCCCGGGTACATCGAGAAGCCCAGCCGCGCGATCGGCGCGCCGAAGCGCGCGCCGCGGCCGGCGATGCGCAGGTCGCAGGCGGCGGCGATTTCCAGCCCGCCGCCGACGCAGGCGCCTTCGATGGCGGCCACGATCGGGTGCATGCAATCGGCAATGGCCGCCAGCGCGCCGGCGACCCACTCGCCGTGGTAGCGCGCGGCGCGTGCGGGCGTGTCGCGTTCGACGAGGAATTCGGCAATGTCGCCGCCGGCGGCAAAGGTACTGCCCTCGCCGCGGACGATCACCGCGCGCAGGCTGGCGTCGGTGCCCAGCGCGACGAAGGTCTCGCGCAGTGCGCGCCACATCGCGGCGTCGATGGCGTTGCGCTTGTCCGGATTGAACAGCGTGACGGTGGCGATGTCGCCTTCACGGGCGCGCAGGATGGCGGACTTCATGCCGGCCCGCTCATCGGCCGGCAATGGCTTTCGCGCGCGAACAGCAGCGCCACGGCGGCGATGGCGGCGAACACCACCAGCATCGAGAAGCCGCTTTGCCATGCGGCGGCGTCATAGACCCGCGCGCCGCCGACCAGCGCCCCCTGCCAATGACGATCGAGTACCCAGCCCACCAGCGGCTGCAGCACCATGCCGCCGATCAGCGGGCCCATGTTGCAAAAACCCGCCGCGGTGCCGACGAGCGCGCCGGGCACCGACTCGCGCACCCAGGCAAAGCCGATGATCAGGTTGCCCGAGGCGAAGCCCGTGGGCACCAGCAGCGCCACCAGCAGCCATAACGGCGGGTCGGCGAAGACGATCAGCGCCCAGCCGGCGAGCGCGATCCATGAGGTCACGAGGTATAGCGGTTTGCGCGCGCCGCGCCGTTGCGACAGGCTGCCCAGGAGCGGGCCGCCGACGGCCCAGGCGACCAGCAGCGTGGACGTGATCGCGGCGGCGGCCTTGGCATCGAGGCCGTAGCGCTGCTGCAGCCACGGCACCCCCCACAGCCCGGCGAACGTCAGCACGGCGCCGGTGAAGCCGATGGGCACCACCGTCAGCACCCAGATGTTGCGATAGGACAGCACGCGCGCCAGCGATTGCATCACCGGCACATGCGCATGGGCGGCCGGCAGGTGGCCGGCGTGGCTGGCATAGCCGCGCTCGGACGGATCGTCGCGCACGAAGCGCCAGATCGCCGCGCACAGCAGCGCCGTGAGCACGGCGGTGACGGCCATCACGCCGCGCCAGCCGAAGGCCTCGACGCCCAGGCGCAGCGGTACGCCGCCGGTCACCGCGCCCATGACGCCGGTGAACAGCGCCATGCCCGAGGCCAGCGCGTATTGCTGCGGCGAGAACCAGTGGCTGGCGAGCTTGAGCATCGACACGAAGGCCACCGCCACCGAGCCGCCGATCAGCAGCCGCCCGGCGCTGGCCGAGAGCAGATCGGGCGCCGCGGCGAACAGTGCCGTGCCCAGCGCGGCTAGTCCGGCGCCGGCGGTGAGCAGGCGGCGCGGGCCCCAACGGTCGGCGATCATGCCGGTGGGAATCTGCATCGCCACATAGGCGTAGAAGTAGAACGCCGAGAGGTTGCCCAGCGCCGCGCCGCCGATGGCGAATTCGACCATCAGCTTGTCGGTGATCACGGCGGGCGCGACGCGCTGGTAGAAGCCGATCAGGTAGAGCAGGGCGCCCAGGCCCCACACCGACCAGGCCAGCGCGGCGGGGGGGAAGGCAGTGCCATCCCCCCAGCCCCCTTCCCGGGGGGCGCCCGCGCTCCCCTGCAGGGCAGATTGACCACCATCCCCCCAGCCCCCTTCCCGGGGAAGGGGGTGACTCTGGAGCGCCGCCGCGCGGCTCCGGGGGGTGGAGGTGGGCTGGGCGGCTTGGCTCATGCCGGCACCGCCCCGGCCCACCACAGCCGCAGCATCAGGCCCAGCGTGGTGGCGTAGCCGACGACGCGGAAGCGGATGTTGCCGTCGGCATCGACGACGAAGTGCGTGGGCGTGCCGCGCACGCGCCAGTTTGCCGCGATGCGGCCATCGGCATCGACCACCGCCGGCAGTGCAATCTCGCGTTCGCGCAGGTGCTTCGACACCGCCGCCGCGTCGCCGGACTGGATCGCCACCGAGACCACCGGCCAGTGGCGGGCGACGCGCGCGATGTTGCCTTCCTCGGCGACGCACACCGGGCACCAGGTCGCCCAGAAATCCACCAGCAGCGGCCCGCCGGTCTGGTCTGCCGCGCCCGGCGCCGTCCCGCCAAGGCTGACTTTCAGCAGCGCCGCCAAGTCGACCGCGACCCCGTCGGTTCGCGTCCCCTGCAAGGGCGGGGCCGCGCCCTCGGGCAGGCCGCGCGCCTGCCAGGCGCCGACCGCCGCGACGATCGCAAGGATCGCCAGCAGTTCCAGCGCCCAGCGTTTCCAGCTCGCCTTGATCCGCTTCAGCACGTGCTCAGGGCCGGTAGTGGGTGCCGCCGCTCACGGCGAGGAACACTTCGCGCAGGAAGAGGCCGAGGCTGCCGACCATCGCCAGCATGGCGGCGATGAACAGCACCGCCACCGCCTGCGCCAGGTTGGTGGCGACCATCGCGCCGATGAAGGCGCCGGCCACCACCAGGCAGACCAGCAGCGCGCTGAGCACCGCGCAGAAGATCGCCGCGTAGATCAGCCGCCCGCGCTGCGCGAGCTGCGCCAACTCGGCCTCGCACTCCGCGCTTTCCTCGGCCGACGCCTCGCGCGGCTGGCGCTGGCGCTCCAGCACCACGCGGCGGCGATCGACGATGCGCGCCAGGCGGCCGTTCATCGCGTTGATCAGCGTGGCGATGGCGGTGAGCAGGAACACCGGCGCCACCGACAACTGGATCACGTGGGCGATGTCGTCCAGGTGCAGGCCGGCGATCTCGTTCATCGCGCCGTCCCGCCAGGGCTGACTTTCAGGGGCTCATCCCCCGGCCCCTTCTCCAGGAGAAGGGGTGACCACGGTTCGGCGGCGGGGCCGCCTTCGGAAAAGCCCGATGGCCGCTGGGGGCGGCCCGGCGCGGCCGGCGCGTTCCCCCGTCGAAGCTCGCGCTTCAGCACTGCTCCCACGGCAGCCCCTCGAAGCGCCAGCCGTTCATCGCGCCGCGATGGTGGTTGTCGTCGAGTTCGCCCTCGAACCCGTGGAGCACGTTGTAGACGCGGGTGAATCCGGCCGCCTCCAGCGCCTTGCTGGCATCCACCGAGCGGTTCCCGCTGCGGCAGATCAGCACCACCGGCCGGTCGTGGGTGTGGCCGGCGAACTTTTTCACCTCGCCGACGAAATGCGGATTGACTTCCCAGTCCGGCCCGTCGTTCCACGAAACATGCAGTGCGCCCGCCGGATGGCCGACGAACAGGAATTCCATTTCGCTGCGGCAGTCGATGAACAGCGCCTTCGGGTTGTCATGCAGGAATTGCGCCGTTTCCTTGGGGGTCAGGTGTTCCATGGCGGCTCCACTCTGTTCTGTTTTTGGAACGAAGATTGTAGCCAAGCACGGTATAGTCAGCCCATGAATTCCCTGCTCAAGATCCTTGCCGCCACCGCGGCCGCTGTCGGCTTCTATGGCTGCGACACCTTCAACCTCGATGCGCTGAAGCCCGGCATCTCGACGGTGCAGGAAGTGCGCGATCGCCTGGGCACGCCGGCGGCGGAATGGCAAAACCCCGACGGCACGCTGACGCTCGAATACCCGCGCGGCCCGGAAGGCACCCATTGCTGGATGCTCACGGTCACGGCCGGCGGCATCCTGATGCGCATCGACCAGGCCTTGACCGAGGAGAATTTCGCCCGCGTCGAAAAGGGCTGGACGCCGCAACAGGTGCGCCGCCTGCTCGGCACGCCGGCCTCGATCGCGAAGTTCCCGCTCAAGCCCGAAATCGTCTGGGAATGGCGGGTGGAACCGCGTTCCCCGGGCAGCCGCGCATTCTTCCACGTCCATTTCGACATCGCCGACGGCCTCGACCGAACCATCGCCGGAAAAGTCACCGGAACTTCGCGGCGCGAAGAAAGCCCGGTGTGAGCCAATGACCAGGCCGCCCCGGCGGCTGGTGTTTCTGCTTGCCGCGTTGTCGGCCACCGGCCCGTTCGCGATCGATACCTACCTGCCGGCGTTCCCGGCCATGGCCAGCGGGCTCGGCGCCAGCGAGCTGCAAATCCAGCAGACGCTGCCGGCCTACCTCGCGCCCTTTGCCTTCATGATGCTCTGGCACGGCGCGATTTCCGACGCGCTGGGCCGCCGCCGCGTCATCCTCGCCGGGCTGGCCCTGTTTTTCGCCGCTTCGGTACTCTGCGCGCTGGCCACCGACATCCAGATGCTGTTGCTCGGCCGCGCCCTGCAGGGGCTGGTGGCCGGCACCGGCTTCGTCATCGGCCGCGCCATGGTCCGCGACCTGCTCGACGGCGCGGCCGCGCAGAAGACGATGGCGACAATCGCGGTCCTCTTCGGCATCGCCCCGGCCATCGCGCCGGTGATCGGCGGCTGGATCCTGCAAGTCAGCGACTGGCGCGGCATTTTCTGGGTCCTCGCCGGCTTCACGCTGCTCAACCTGCTCGCCTGCCACGCCTGGCTGCCGGAAACCCTGCCCGTCGAGAAGCGCCAGTCGCTGCACCCGACATCGCTCTGGCATGCCTATGTCGCCGTCTTCGCGCACCACCGATTCCGCCGCCTGGCGCTCGCCAACGGGCTGAATTTCATCGCCGTCTTCATCTACGTGCTGGCGGCGCCGGTGTTCCTGATCCGCCACCTCG
>JBGARB010000090.1:0-9899 GCA_044230495.1 Rhodocyclaceae bacterium | reverse complement strand
TGGCGGCATCACTACAATCATGTCCGTCCGCACTCAAGTCTGGGAAACCAGACGCCTGCGGCGTTCAGGAAGCAGATTTCACCCACCCACCCGGAGACCGTTCTCCAGGAATAAATGGTCCGAAGAAGTCAGGCAGGTCAGTACGACCAGCCGGAGTCAGTCATTCGCAGGAACTCCTTCATTCTCCGGCGATGAACGACGAAGGCAACATGAGTTGATTGCGTAGAAAGCGGTTTCTTTTCTCTTATGGAGCCCGACGTACCAGGTTCCGACACTCCGTCAAGTGTTACGGACAATGTGTGGCGCGTGAATTGGAAAGAAAGGGCAATCTCAGAAAACTCCCACCGGTCGTATTCGCCATCACCCGGATGACCTAACGGGCCATGGCTGAGATTAGCAACCCTTGGACCTTTAAGTTCGTAGCGCGCTCCGTTGACCAAGGTTTCGTTGTCGTTCAAGAAGAACACCCGAGGAGTGAAAAAGTCCAACGTCAGGAAATGGCGTCGCTCCAACACGCCAGCCGTCAAAAATGAATCTTGGGTTCCAACTCCTACAGTGCTGGCTAAGACAATACCGTTTAGGCTAAACCTACCGTCGCACAGATGGTTGCCTAGCATTTCAGTTTCCTATGGTCGTAGAGAGGGCCGACGTGATGCCCAACGTCCGAATTAACCGGCCTGCGCGGCTTTTTGCGCAGGTCCGGTTGAATGAAGTGTTAGAGCATCGGCGTTATTACCGAACGCTTCCCGGTCAAGAAAACGCACGTGCTCTTTACTGAGCAATAGAGAAAGATCGAGATTGTCGAAGATGGCGAACTCCTTGGCATAGCGGATGAAGTTCTTTCCACGTTCACTGAGGCAGTTGTAGAAAAGGACTACCAGCTCGAAGTCAGAAAGCTGCGCCCTAGCAATATTGCCGTATTGCTTCTTGTCGTTGAAATCGTGTTCGGATAGATACCTGAAGACGTTGTACAGCCCGCGGAAGTAATGCCCAAGGTCACTTTGAGATTGCTCCCACAGGGCGTCGTAAGCCTTGGTGACGAATGCTCGCTCGTCGCCATTAGGGTTTGCCTTTTTATCTTCTTCGTATGGCCATTCAAGGCGATGTCGGAAAACTCTGAAGCAGTCACGCCCTCTGGTTTCTTGTTGCCCTTTATTCGTCTGCCTCTGAAGATCAATGCCTGTGACGACATCTTGGTGTAGTCGAAGCATGTGAAAAAAGGTGGTTTCTAGGTGTTGGGCCTTGATCTCATCGCGAGTTAACTTCAACTCCTCTTTTGTTAGCCCAAGATCTTCACGTTGATAGAGGACCGTAATCAATAGCCCACCAAATGCGAGGCCGGAGAACAGGGCGTTTAGAACACCGAAGCTGTCGCCAAACACCCCAGACTTTGCAACCGATATCTCTTCGATAGGCCAGATATTCCAGAGTAAGACGCCTGCATACGTTGCGAACACGAGTAGGACCAGACCTAGTACCAGAATGTCTCGAAGTTTCATGGCGTAGAGGCTCTAACGTGAAATCGGTTGCCTACAAGACGGAAAACTTCCCATCATTAGGCTGTATAAAACAACAGTTGTCTGTGGTAGTCTCGCGCTATCAAGCACTTGCGCAAATTTAGGGGGGCCTAAAAATGTCTGCGTTGGCATCGTCGGGTACGGCATCGTCGCCTCGTTTGCTCGATCAGGTTCGCGGAAAAATCAGGCTCAAGCACTACAGCCTGCGTACCGAGCAGGCATATTCCGATTGGATTAGACGATTTATTCTCTTTCATGGCAAGCGCCATCCTCGCGATCTGGGGGCGGTTGAGGTCGAGGCTTTTCTGACGGATCTCGCGGTTGCCGGGAAGGTCGCCGCTTCGACACAGAACCAGGCCAAGAGTGCCCTGCTGTTTCTGTACAAGGAGGTACTCGACCTCGAATTGCCCTGGCTGGACAACATCGAGCAGGCCAAGGCGCCCAAGCGGCTGCCCGTGGTGCTGACGCGGGCCGAGGTGCAGTCGTTGCTCGGCCGCTTGCAGGGCGTGCATTGGCTGGTGGCGAAGCTGTTGTACGGCACCGGCATGCGGCTGATGGAATGTCTGCGCTTGCGGGTGAAGGACATCGAGTTCGCGCGCGGCGAGGTGCTGGTGCGCGACGGCAAGGGCTTCAAGGATCGCGTTACCATGCTGCCACAGTCGCTGGTCGCGCCGCTGCGCAGCCAATTGGCGCAGGTGCGCGTGGTGCATGAGCGCGACTTGGCGGATGGCTGCGGCGCGACGTATCTGCCTTATGCGCTGGAGCGCAAATATCCGGCGGCGGCGCGCGATTGGTGCTGGCAATACGCTTTCCCCGCCGCCGACTTGTCCGTCGATCCACGTTCCGGCGCGGTTCGGCGTCATCACCTTGGCGACCAGGCGATTCAGCGCGCCCTCAAGCAGGCCGTGCGCGACGCGGGCCTGACCAAACCGGCGACGCCGCACACCCTGCGGCACTCGTTCGCCACGCATCTGCTCGAAGGCGGCTACGACATCCGCACGGTGCAGGAACTGCTTGGGCACAGCGACGTCTCGACGACGATGATCTACACCCATGTGCTCAATCGCGGCGGGCGCGGCGTGGTCAGTCCGCTCGATGCCATGGCGCGCGCCGCGTGATTTGAAAACACAGTTGTGGCGATACGGCGGCAGCACGGCGGCACCGTTGCGCCCCGATACCCGGGTGGCCTGCTCTGCTCATCTCACCCGTGTATCGGGGCGCGGGCCAATGGTGGCCTACGCGAACCCGATGAAACTACAGTGGTGGCGATACGGCGGTCGCCGTCGAAACGGGTTGCCAACACGCCGCAGACGCGGCGCGCAGCCGGCCTCAGATGCGCAGGCCGGTCTTCTTGAGTATCCGCGTGCTATAGAGCACATCCCGCGCGCGGCAGGCATCGCCGAGCAGCGCGGCGATGGCGTCGATGTCGCGCTCGACCTGCTCGCGGCTGGCGCCATGCACCATCGCGAACAGGTTGTAGGGCCATTCGGGCAGCCGGCGCGGCCGGCGGTAGCAATGGGTGACGAAGGGCAGCGTGCCGACCTGCGTGCCGAGCAGATCGACGAACTCGTCATCCACATCCCACACGCTCATGCCATTGGCCACATAGCCCAGCGCATAGTGGTTGGGCACGGCGCCGATGCGCCGGATGCGCCCGTCGTCGAGCATCGCCGCGAGCCGCGCCTTGACGGTCGCGGCGTCGCAGCCGATTTGCTCGGCCAGCGCATGGTAAGGGCGCGGCACCAGCGGCAGGCCGCCTTGCGTGGCGCGCACCAGCGCGCGGTCGAGCGCGGCGGGATCGAGGCGGGCGAGTTCGGCGGGCGCGTTCATGCGGCGAGCTTCATTTCGACGAAGTACTCGCGCTCCTTCGGGAACGCGAAGACCGGCAGGCCGGTGTCCTGCTCGATGCGCGCGATGGCTTCGGAGATGCCGGCCGGCGTCTCGGTGGCGAGCACGAACCACATGTTCAGGTGGTGCTCGCGCCGGTAGTTGTGGGCGACCTCGGGCAGCGCATTGACCAGCGCCGCGACCTCGTCGAAGCGCGCCTCGGGCACGGCGAGCGCGGCGAGCACGAAGGCGCCGCCCATGCGCTCGACCTGGAACATCGGCCCGAAGCGCGTGAGCACCTTGTCGTCGAGCAGGCGCCCGAGCCGCGCGATCAGCGCGTCCTCGGCGATGCCCAGCGATTTCGCCACCGCGCGATACGGTGCGTCCACCAGCGGGAAGCCGCCATGCAGCGCGTTGATGATGGCGCGATCGGTGTCGTCGATGGCCGCTGCCGGGCGCGGGGCGTTCATGCGAAATACCGCGCGCCGCATTGCTTGTAGCGGCGGATCGAGAACAGCACTTCGGGCTCGCAGCCGGCGCGCGTCTTCAGCCGCGAGATGATCGGCGCGACCTCGGCGCGCGAGCGGCCGTGCACCATGCAGTAGAGGTTGTAGCGCCATTGCGGCAGGCAGCGCTCGCGGCGGTAGCACAGCGTGACGCCGGGGACTTGCGCGAGCCGCTCGCCAATGGCCGCGGCTTCGACGTCCGGCACGTCGAAGACGACCATGGCGTTGGCCCGGTAACCCAGTGCATGGTGCTGCACGACGACGCCGAAGCGCTTGACCAGTCCTTCGAGCTGCCAGTCGCGCAGGCGATTGAGCACGGCGGCTTCGTCCATCTGCGCGCGGCGCGCCAGCTCGGCGTACGGATGCGGCACCAGCGCAAGGCCGTCTTGCAGGGCGGCGGCCAGCCGGCGCTCTTCGGTGCACAGCGAGCGCACCGGCGCGTTGGACGCCGGCCGATGGCGCGTCGGGCTGTGGCCGCTGACGAGATCGAAGCCGAGGTCGATGTGGAACTCCTGCAGCAGCGGCATGCTGATCGGCGTGCAGCCGGTGTCGCGGGCGATGTCTTCGAGCACCTGCGCGCGCGCGGCCATGTCCGGCGCGGTGACGACGAACCAGAGGTTCAGCCGGTGCTCGCGCTGGTAGTTGTGATTGACGTGCGGATGCGCATTGATGATGGCGGCGATCTCGTCGATGCGATCGTTCGGCGCGGCGACGGCGGCGAGCGCGGCGGCGCCGATGCGACGGGCGGCGAAGACGGCGCCGATGCGGCTGATGGCGCCGCGCGCGGACAGCCGCCGCGCGCAGTCGAGCACGTCGGCTTCGGTGATCTGTTCGCCGGTGCGCGCCGTGCCGCCACGACTGTAGTTTCGGGCGAGCTCGTCGAACGGCGCAGGGACGAGCGGAAAGTCGCGCTGCCACTGGTTGAGCAGCGTGTATTCCAGCGGGCTGTACGGTGCGTCCATGTCAGAACCCCATGCGCGCGGCGCGCGCGGTGAAGAAGATGCCCGAAGGCGAATCGGCGGCGATCTCGCCGATGGTCTGGTAGCTGCGCGTGTCGATGATGAGCACGCGGTTGTCGTCGCGCGCCGAGATCCAGACGGCCTCGCCGCGCGGCGTGAATTCCATGTGCAACACCGCCCTGCCCGGCTGCAGCGTCTTGACGACCTGGCCGCTCAGCGTGTCGATGACCTGCACCCAGCCGTTGTCCGGGTGCGCGAAATTGACCCACACGTGGCGCTGGTCGGGCGCGGCCATGACGAACACCGGCTGGCCCTTGACGGCAACGCGGCCGGCTTCGCGCCAGCTCTGCGCATCGACGCTGAGCACTTCATGGCGGCCGATGGCCGGCAGCCAGGCGCGGCCGGCGGCCATCGACCAGCCGCGCAGATGCGGCATCTTGAACACCGGCAATTTCTCTTCGCCCTTGCCGTAGCCGGCGAGGATCTTGCGGCTGCCCTTCTCCGGCTGCCACAAATCGAGCAGCGCGATGCCGTCCTCGCCGAACAGGCCGGCCAGGTAGTGGCGGCCTTCGGGCGTCACCAGGCCGTCGTAGGGCTGCAGGCCGGCAGGGTAGCGCGTGGTCACGGGTTTGCGCGGATCGGAGAAATCGCTGACCCAGATTTCGCCGCCCTCGAACAACGCGTAGGCGAAGCGGTTGCCGGGTACGTCGGCCAGGCCGACGACCTTCGAGAACTTGCCCGGCGCATATTCGGCCGGCACCTCGCCCAAGGGCGCGAGCGTCGCCGCGTCGAAGGCCTTGATGCCGCCCGGCACGTAGTTCTGCGCCACGACGATGCGGCCGTCCTGCGAGATCGAGCCGCCGATGGCATTGCCCGACTGCACGATGCGCTGGTCGAGCCGGCCAGCCAGCAGGTCGATCTTCGACAGGCCGCCGTCGCGGCCGAAGACGTAGGCATGGCGGCCGTCGCGCGAAAAGGTCGCCGAGGCGTGCGACAGATCGCCCAGCCCGGTCACGCGCGCATAGGCGCTGCGCGTGGTGGTATCGACGAGCGTCACGGCGCCCTGGGCGCGTTCGATGACGAGGCCCAGATCGCCCGTGCCGCGCAGCGCCGGCGCCGTGGCCGGGGCGGTCGTCGCGCAGCCGCCGACGAACAGCGAAAAAATGACGCAGGCGGCGAGATACAGCGCCGTTCTCATCGCCGCTCCTCGGGGAAGCCCTCGACCAGCCGGGCGGCAATCCACTCCGCCTCGCGCTCGGAGAGCAGAGATTTCCATGCCGGCATGGCGGTGCCGTTGCGGCCGTAGAGGATGGTCGCGGCGAGGTTCTCGACCGGCTTGTCGGCCAACGCTTCACGCGTGAGCGGCGTGCCCAGGCCGCCTTGCAGCGTCATGCCGTGGCAGGAGCCGCAGTCCTGGCGCACCAGACGCACCAGCTCGCGTGCCTGGCCGGCATCGATGCGTGCGCCGGCATCACCGGCCAAGGCCGTCGATGCAAGGCAGATCCCGGCGAAACAGAACAGGCGCAACATGGCGCGGAGCATAGGCAGCGGCCGCGGGCGACGCATTGACGATCATCAAGCCGGCGGCAGGGCGAGCCGCCGCATCGGCCCTTAGAATGCGGCCTCCCGCGAGTCCCCCCATGAATACCAGCGAACTCTTCCTGATCGCGATGGCGATCATCTTCACCGTGCCTTACCTCGTCTGGCGGCTGGGGCGGACGGACTATTACGCGCCGCTGGTGGTCGTGCAGATCATCGCCGGCATCCTCCTCGGCCCGGGCGTGCTTGGCGCCGCGCTGCCCGAGACGTATGGCGCGATCTTCACGCCCGGCGTGATCGCCGCCCTGAACGGCATCGCGTGGTGGGCGGTGATGCTGTTCGTCTGCATCGCCGGCATCGAGCTCGACCTCGGCCATGTGTGGGAGAACCGCCGCGAGAGCGGCATCACCGCCGGCCTCGCGCTGGGCATGCCGCTGCTCTGCGGCGCCGCCGCCGCGGCGGTGATCCTCGCCAGCGGCGCGGGCTGGCTGGGCAGCGACGGCAAGCCGTGGCAGTTCGTGCTCGGCGTCGGCATGGCCTGCGCCGTCACCGCGCTGCCGATCCTGATCCTGCTGATGGAAAAGCTCGACATCCTGCGTGCGCCGCTGGGCCAGCGCATCCTGCGCTACGCCAGCCTCGACGACATCGCCATCTGGGGCGTGCTGGCATTGATCCTCACCGACTGGGCGCGCGTCGGCCGCCAGGGCGCCTTCCTCGCGCTGTTCGCGATCGCCGCGTGGGCCTTCCGCCGGCTGATGGAATGGCTGGCCGAGGACGACCGCTGGTACGTGATGCTGATCTGGCTGGCGGTGTGCGGCTTCGCCGCCGACTGGGCCGGGCTGCATTTCATGGTCGGCGCCTTCCTCGCCGGCGCGGTCATGGAAGCGAGATGGTTCGACCAGGCGCGCATGGACCTGCTGCGCCACCACGTGCTGCTGGTGGTGATGCCGGTGTTCTTCCTGTCCACCGGTCTGCGCACGCAATGGACGCTGGGCGGCAGCGCCGTCTTCGCCGCCGCCGCGCTGCTGCTGCTGGCCGAGGTCGGCGGCAAGCTGATCGGCCTGCATCTGGCCGGCCGCGTGCTGGGCTGGCGGCGCGGCGAAGCGAGCATCATCGGCTGGCTGTTGCAGACCAAGGCGCTGATCATGATCATCTTCGCCAACGTGCTGCTCGACAAGGCGATCATCACCAGCGAGACCTTCACCGCGCTGCTGTTGATGGCCGTGGTCAGCACCATGCTGACCGTGCCGGTGGTGACGCCGAAGCTGGCGCGCCGCCCCGCGCTGATTTCAGCCGAATAGCGCCACGCACTGCCGCGACAGCGCGACCAGCTCGCCGTCGTCCGACCAGATCGACGCCGTCTCGAAACCGTAGCCCTCGCCCGCCGCCGTCAGCGAGGCATCGAAGCGCAACCAGCCATCGCGCGCCGCGTCCGCCAGCGGACGCACCATTTCCAGCGTCCAGTTCATGCTGCTCACCGGCGTCGGCGCGCGGTACATCGCGATCGCCGATGGCGGTATCGCATCCGCGGCGCACACCAGATGGGCCTCGCTGGCCATCGGCACGTCGCAGTAGCGCACATGGATGCTCGCATTGCCGTGCGCACCGCCGGAAAACGGCAGACCGCCGCTGGCCCAGCGCATGTCGAAATGGCGCTGGAATTCGGGGATCACGCCGGGGATGAAGGGCAGCGCCGGGCATTCGCCGGCCGGGCGCACGAGCGGCGCGCGCGGACGCTCGACGATCGTCGAATCGCGCGGCGCGCCGAAGATGCCCAGCGCCGTGAAGGCCGTCTGGCCGTCGATGACGATGCGTGCCTCGAGTTGCGCCGCCGACTTGCCCTGACGCAGCAGCTCCGCACGCGCCGTGACGCGACCGGGCGGCACCGGCGCGATGAAGTTCGCCTGCAGCGAGCGCAGCGGAATCGCCTCGCCGACCACGCGGCGCATCGCCAGCAGCGCCAGCGCCGCCTGCCAGCCGCCGTAGGCCGTGCGGCCCTGCAGCCAGTCCGGCGTCAAATCGAGCGTCGCGCCGTTGCCGTCGGCTTCCAGTGTGCGCAGCAGGTCGGTGTAGTTCATGGGCTTGGGCGCGACGGACGGCACGATGCACCGTCCCGCCACTACTGTGTTTTGGAGCGCGCACTTTAGCGCCAGGCGCACGAACGGCTGCTTTGGTGCAACAATGCGTCCGGCAAGTTCCGGAGCAGGCCATGCCGAAAACCGCCGTCATCGACGACCGCAGCCAGTTCATCGCTTTTCTCAGCGCGCAACCGCTGTGCCAGTGGTGCGCGCGCAAGGAACAGGACATCGCCAGCGGCAAGCTCGATCTCTCGGCGACATCGACGGTCCACGCGCCCAAGCCGAAGAACGACAACGCCGATCTGGCCGCCGCACTGTCGTCGATGGCCTGAGCCGGACCGGGCGCACGCCTGCGCCGTGCCGCCACCACTGTGTCTTCAGCGCATGCGCGGCGCGGGATCGTGCAGCACGCGATACGGCGCCATGAACGGCGCGAGACGCTCGAGGAAGTCGAGCAGTTCGAGCACGGGCGAGGCACGGAAGAAGCCGGCGAGCGGGATCTCCATCCACAGCCGGTCGGCGAACAGCCAGACTTCGTGCGGCGTGTCGCCGATGCCGTCGCCATCGCGGTCGAAGCCTTCGTAATCGTCCCAGACGTTGTGCCGCCAGGTGTTGCGGGCGCCGGCGCCGGGGGCGCTGATGGCCACCGTGGCGAGGTTGTTTTCGAAACGGTTGCCTTCGAAATGATGCCCGCCCGCCTCGCCGTAGAACGACAGCGCGATGCTGTTGTGCGCGAAGCGGTTGCGACGGACGACGAGTGTGCCCTGCGGCTCGGGCGGCGCATCGACCTTGAGGCCGACGGCGCAATGGATGATGTCGTTGTCCTCGACGAGGCCCGTGTCGCTTTCCTTGAACGTGATGCCGGCGCCGCCGCCGTCGCGGGCGTGGGCGATGCGGTTGCCGCGCAGGCTGACTTCGGGCGAATAGAGGATCACGATGCCGGTGCCGGTGTGCGCGAAGTCGTTGCGCTCGGCCACGAGCCGCGGCGAGAAGATCGCCTGCAAGGCGTAACGGCCGTCGCGGATGCGGTTGTCGGCGAGCCGGTTGTCCGGCGCGTTGGTGAGCGTGATGTCGCGCAGGCGCTCGAAGGTATTGCCATCGACGCGGTTGCGGCGACCGTTCCAGATGCGCAGGCCGTCGCCGCGCATGCCCAGCGACAGATCCTTGCCGCGCGTGAGGTTGCCGGCGATGAGGTTGTCGTCGGCGCCGCGCAGGTGGATGCCGAACAGGACGTCGTCGAGGCGGTTGTGCTCGATGCGGTGGTGGTGGCCCTCGACGACGATGCCGGCATCGACGGCATCGTGCGAGGCGCCGCTGCCGCCGATGGCGAGGCCGCGCACGACGACGCCCTCGCCGCTCACGGTAAGCACGCTGCCTTCGCCGTTGCCCTGCAGGCGGGCGTGGCCGCCGCCGTCGAGCGTGATCGGCTGGTCGATGCGCGCCGGGCCGCGCCACGTGCCGGCGGGCAGCCGC
>JBGARB010000089.1:0-11250 GCA_044230495.1 Rhodocyclaceae bacterium | reverse complement strand
CGTGCGGGCCTCAAACCGCAATTGCAAACGCGGAACGGTTCAACTTGTGTGCCAGGCCGGGCGTGCCGTAGGGCTCGCCATCGCGCAAGGTCGCATAGCAAATGCGCGCCAGCTTGTTGGCCACGGCGCACGTCGCCTTGCGCTCCGCCCGGGACGAAGAAGTGCTTTTCATTCGTTAGCCGCCTACAGCCTCTCATTGCTTCTGATAGCACTTTTAGCTATCATTCGGCCGTGAACACCAAGAACCGCAAAACGCTTGCGGCCATATTTGCGCGACCGACGTCTGCGTCCATCGTGTTTGCCGACATCGAAGCGCTTGTCAGGTCGCTCGGCGGATGCGTTTCAGAGCGCGAAGGGTCGCGCGTGAGAATCGAACTGAATGGCGAACAGTGGCGCTGCCATCGTCCGCATCCGGGCAAGGAGGCCAAGCGTTATCAGGTCGAAGAAGCGCGAGAGCTATTGGAACGTGCAGGAGTGCAGCCATGAACACCATGACATACAAGGGCTATACCGCTCGCGTCGAGTATGACGAGCGTGACAACATTTTCGTTGGCCGCATTCTCGGCATTCGCAACATGATCAGCTTTCATGGCGAGACGGTTACCGGTTTGCGGGCCGAGTTCGAACTCGCAGTCAAAGACTATCTGGCGGACTGCAAGGAGCAAGGCATACACCCCGAGAAGCCGGCGTCCGGCAAGTTGCTGCTGCGCGTCCCGCCTGAAGTTCATGGTCGCGCTCTCATTGCCGCGCAGGCTGCCGGCAAGAGCCTGAATCAATGGGCTACCGAGGCATTGCAGCATGCCGCTCAACCTGGCGGCTAACCTGCCCATATGGACTCCCTCGTCAGCGGCAAGAGCCCGATCGATAGGGATGACATGGCGGAAGCGCATGCAGTCGCATCGCAGCGACGCACAATGTGCGACATTGCGATGCGTTCGCAAACCACGTCTTGGCATTGCATTGCCGCTTCGCGCGAGGCTCATGCCTTACGTTCCGCCCGGGACGAAGAAGTCTCTTTCATTCGTTAGCACGCAGGAACAGCCATGCCAACCATGTCACCAAAGCAGGTCGCCGCGTCACTGACTGAACTCTGGTCACCTCGCGTCATCGGGGAACTGGATGACGCATACATCAAGGTCGCCAAGGTCCACGGCTCGCTTGCCTGGCACAGCCACGAGAACGAAGATGAACTCTTTTTCGTGTTGAAGGGCAGCCTGCGCATCGAATTGCAGGGCGGCGCGATCGAGCTCAACGAAGGAGAGATGTTCATCGTCCCAAAGGGCGTCCGCCACAATCCGGTGGCGGAGCAAGAGTGTCTGATCATGCTCGTCGAGCGCAAGACCACGCTGCATACGGGTGATGTAACAATTGAGAGAACCCGCAGTCTTGCCGAGCAGTTGCGGCCTCTGTAAAGGGGTCGACCGACCGGCGGGCCAAGTCCAACGCCAGACGCCATCCTTACCACCACGGACATTTTCACATGCACGACGAGACCGCTGCGTACAACCGCGCCCAGTCGCCAGAAGATCAGCGAACGTGCGACCACCTTGCGCGAGAGATCGACATCGCGTTGCCGGATGCTGGAAACAAGATCTGGCACGCACACCCCGTATGGTTCCTCGACGGCAATCCGGTGGTCGGCTACAGCAAGCTGAAGGGTGGCGTCCGGCTGCTCTTCTGGAGCGGGCAGTCGTTTGCGTCGCCGGGCCTCAAGCCGGAAGGCAAGTTCAAGGCCGCTGAAGCACGCTTTGCATCGGCAGATCAGATCGACAATGCGGCGCTGCATGCCTGGCTGCAGGAATGTCGGGAAATCCAGTGGGACTACAAGAACATCGTGCGCCGAACGGGTGTGCTGGAGCGTCTGCGCTAGAGTCTGTTCACATCCGGCCGACGGGCGCGAAGCTGTCGCAGGGTTGCAGGGGGTGTCGTCAACGCAGGTTCGTTCGTCCACGAGGAGAGTCCCTTGAGCGCAAGTGAATCGTTGCAGTTCGGGTGCGTCGTGCAAGGCGCCGCCAGCTATACCAGCAAGCAGGGCTCGGTGTACGCACCCGGCATCAGCGCGGAGACGGCGGGCTCGAAGGCCGTCTTCCTGGGCATCGTCACGATTCCGCCCGAAGGCAGGACCAAGGCGCACTTGCACGCGCGCCATGAGTCGGCCTTCTACCTCATGAGTGGCGAAGCCGTCGAGCTGTGCACCGGCGCACGCCTCGAGCACCGGGAAGTCGCGCGGCCGGGCGACTATCTCTTCATCCCGGCGGGCGTGCCGCATGTTGCGGTCAATCGCGGCAAGACGCCGGCCGTGTTCATTGGGGTGCGCAATGAGCCGACAGCGCAGGAGAGTGTCGTCCTGCTGCCCGAACTCGACGCCCTGGTGCCGTAGGCGCGCGCTGTCTTGTTCGACACGGTATCCACGATGGGACGACGTGATTTCCTGCGCGCATCGGCCGCGACCTGGGCGCTGGCCGCCCTGCCTGCGGGCGCCTCGGTGCCGGCGCGTGGCCTCGATCCCGCACCGATGCTGCAGGCGCTAGAGGTCGGCGCCGCCCGCCTGGGCGTGTGCTTCCTCGACACGCGCACGGGCGAATTGGCCGGCAATCGGCTGGACGAACGCTTCGCCATGTGCTCGACGTTCAAGTTGCCGCTCGTTGTCGCCTGCCTGCGCGAATCCGACCACGGCCGCCTCGATCTTGCGGAGGTGCTGCGCTATTCGAAGGCCGATCTGCTGCCTTGGGCGCCGGTGACGGGCAAGCATGTCGACAGCGGCGGCCTGAGCATGGCGGTGCTCGCCCACGCGGCGCAGGAACTCAGCGATGGCGTGGCGGCGAACCTGCTGGTGCGGCGCCTGGGCGGCCCATCCGCCGTCACCGCGAAGTTCCGCGAGATGGGCGACGCCGTCTCCCGTCTGGACCGCTACGAGCCCGATCTGGGTCTGGTCCTGTCCGGCGATCTGCGCGACACCACATCGCCCGTCGCGATGGCGCAACTGGTGAGCCGGATCACCACCGGCGACCTGTTGAGCACCGCGTCCCGACAGCGCCTGCTGGGATGGATGGAGAACACCCGGACCGGGCCGCGGCGCCTGCGCGCCGGCCTGCCGGCCCAATGGCGAACAGGCAACAAGACGGGGACGGGGCGTGCGGACGGCACGACGAACAAGTGCAACGACATCGCGATCACCTTTCCGCCCGACAAGGGCGCGATCATCGTGGCCGCTTATTTCGACAGCGGCGAGTACACGCCGCAGGTCGAAGCGCGGCACGAGGCGGTCCTTGCCAAGGTCGGCGCGCTCGCCGCGCAATGGGCCATCGGCTAGCCTTCGCGTCATGACCACGCCGCCCCTGCCTGAAGTCCGGCTGTTTCCGCTTGCGGGCGCTGCCCGCCGCGACGCTGCCGTCCAGCAATGGCTCTCCGCACCCGGCGCCGCGACACGGCGGATCGCCAGCGCGTGGTTCGACGTATGGCGCACCTGCGGCCCGGACGTGGAAGAACTCCTCCACGACGGGCACCCGACGGTGTGCGTGCAAGGCATCGCGCTGGGGTATGTCAATGCCTTCAGCGAACACGCCAACGTCGGCTTTTTCCTCGGCGCCAAGCTGCCCGATCCCGCCGGGCTGCTGGAAGGCAGCGGCCGGTTCATGCGCCATGTCAAGGTCCGCTCATCGAGCCCGGACAACGGCGACGCCATTCGCGCGCTGATGTACGCGGCCTACGCCGACCTCAAGGCGCGGCTTGCCGCCCGGCCCGCTTCCGCCGCGCCCGGTCGCCCCGCGTGAAGCGCCGGCGGCACGCTTTGACGCCGGACAACCCGCGCGACGCGATTTGAAACTACAGTGGTGGTGGCACGGCGCATCGGTCCAATAAGGCTGGGTGCGCCGCTATCGAACCGGGAGGGGTTGCCGATGATGCGCATCGTGAAGATCGCCGGATTGCTGTTCGTGGCCTTGGTCGTGTTGACGCTCGCGACCCGTCTGCTGCGTGGCGAAAAGAAATCCGGCTTCGCCAATTGCGTGGTGGCGGCATCGCCCCAGGCCTTTGTCGGCAAGCACCTCAAGTTCACCGGCGAGGCAGAGCGCAAGACCGTGCAGACGCCGGCCTGCGTCGACAAAGACCGGGCCATCGATGGCGGCGACGGCCCCAGGCAGGGCCGCGTGCGCTGGGTCGAGTGCCTGGCCGGGCCCGACTGCGACGAAGCCGGCATGTTCTGATCGCCCCCCATTCCAACCCTGCCCCTGCGGAGCACACCATGACGCATCTCATCGACACCATCGACGGCGCCGTCGATTTTGTCCTCGACACCCTGCCCCAGACCATCGTGATGGGCATCCCGCTGGCGATCGGCAAGCCCAACGTCTTCGTCAATGCGCTGTATCGGCGCATCAAGGCCAATCCGGCGCGGCGGCTGCGCATCCTCACCGCGCTGTCGCTGGAACGTCCGGTCGGCGGCAGCGACCTCGAAAGGCGCTTCCTGGCGCCTTTCGTCGAGCGCGTGTTCGGTGATTACCCCGACCTCGAGTACACCAAGGACCTGCGCGCCGGCACGCCGCCGCCGAACATCGAGGTCGTCGAGTTCTTCTTCAAGACCGGCGACTATCTCTCCAACGCGCTGGCGCAGCAGAACTACATCTCGACCAACTACACCTTCGTCGTGCGCGACATGATGACCCAGGGCATCAACCTGCTGGCGCAGGAAGTCGCCGCGCGCACGGTGAATGGCGAACTGCGGCTGTCGCTGTCGTCGAACACCGACACGGCCTTCGAGATGATCGAGCGCATGCGCGCGTCGGGGCAGCAATTCACGACGCTGGCGGTCATCAACTCGCAGATGCCCTTCATGCCCAACCAGGCCGACGTGCCGGCGAGCTATTTCGACCACGTGGTCACCGATCCGGCGGCGAGCCATCATCTCTTCGGCGCGCCGAACATGAAGGTCACGCCGCAGGACTATGCCATCGGCGTGCATGCGGCAAGCCTGGTCACCGACGACGGCACGCTGCAGATCGGCATCGGCGCGCTGGGCGATGCGATCTCGCATGCGCTGATCCTGCGCGAGCAGCACAACGACGACTTCCGCCGCCTCGTCGGCGAGCTGTCGCACGGCGATACGGCGAGCCGCGAGCTGGGCCGCTTCGAGCATGGCCTCTACGGCTGCTCCGAGATGTTCGTCAATGGCTTCATGCGGCTCATCGAGGCCGGCATCATCCGCCGCGAGGTGTTTGCCGACACCGCGCTGCAAACGCTGCTCAACGAAAAGCGCATCGACATGGCCGTCGGCCCCGGCACGCTGACCGCGCTGGCCGATGCCGGACGCATCCATTCGCGGCTGCGCGCGGCGGACGTCGATTTCCTCGTCCGCTTCGGCATCCTGCGCCGCGGCGTCGTCTGGGCCGACGGCGAGCTGGTGTTCGAAGGCCACCGCTACAGCGCCGATGTCGCCGACCCGGTGGCGCTCGGTGCCATGGCCACGCATCTGCTGGGCAAGCGGCTCACCGGCGGCATCTTCATGCACGGCGGCTTCTTCCTCGGCCCCGAGGATTTCTACCAGCGCCTGCGCACGATGCCCGAGCAGGAGCTCGCGCACATCGAGATGCACCGCATCGACTTCATCAACCAGCTCTACGGCCACGGCGACCTGGCCCGCGCGCAGCGGCGCAAGGCGCGCTTCATCAACACCACGATGATGGTCACGCTGCTCGGCGCCGCGGTGTCGGACGGCCTCGATTCCGGCGCCGTCGTGTCGGGCGTCGGCGGCCAGTACAACTTCGTCGCCATGGCACACGCGCTGCCCGACGCGCGCTCGATCCTGCTGCTGCGCGCCACCCGCGAGGCGCACGGCAAGATCAGCTCGAACATCGTGTGGAACTACGGTCACACCACCATCCCGCGGCACCTGCGCGACATCGTCATCACCGAATACGGCGTCGCCGACATCCGCGGCCAGGCCGATGCCGAGATCATCCGCCGGCTGATTGCCATCGCCGACAGCCGCTTCCAGGAGGATCTGGTGGCCATCGCCAAGCGCCACCACAAGCTGCCCGACGACTATGAAGTGCCGGAGGCTTTTCGCCACAACACGCCGGAGGCGCTCAACGCGATGCTCAAGCCTTGGCGCGAGGCGAGCCTGCTGCCCGATTTTCCGTTCGGCACCGACCTCACGCCCGACGAGCTGGCGATGGCCGGCACCCTGCGCCGCCTCAAGCACGCCACCGAGCATCCGCTGGAGCTGGCCGCACTGGCCGTGAAGAGCCTGTTCGCCGACCACGAGGTGCCCGAAGGCTGGCTCGAACGGCTGGGGCTCGACGAGGCGCGCGACCTCAAGACGATGATCACGCGCCGGCTGTTCGTCGGCAATCTGTAGCGGCAGGGCGCGCCGCGCCGCGGGCGGCCGGCGCGCGCCAAACGACAGTGGTGGCGGGACGGCGGACGGATCGCCTGCCGACGGAGTCGCCACCACGCATCTCGCGCGCGGTCGCTTTGCCCCCGCCTGCGGCGGGTCCCCCTCCGCTGCGCGCGAGCGCTATGGCGGGACGGCGGACGGATCGCCCGAACGTCAGCGGAAGATGCCCTTGAGCAGATCGACGGCGCCGGGCGCCTTGGGCGCCTCTTCGTTGCGCGGCCGTTCGCGCGGCGCACGCTCGTCGTCCTGCATGCCGCCCTGCATCGCGCGCATGTCTTCGGCGGACATGCCGAGCATGCCGTTGGCAACCGCCTTGACGCGCACCTTCACGGCCCAGATCGGCTCCCACTTTTCCTTCGGGTCCTTCGGCCGCGGCGGATGCGCGAGATTCAGCTCGTTGCCGTACGCGATCAGCCGCACCATGCCGCCGCCGCGCCCGTCGGCCGGGAAGATGCCGCGCGGCACCGTGCAGCGCGTGGTTTCCGGCGCCAGCAGCACCTTTTCCTTGAGCCATTTGTCGACCGCCGGATTGGTCTGGTAATCCATCAGCCCGAAGCCGGCGTCGGCCAGCTCGCTGGATGTCCAGACGATCATTTCTTCCTTGTCGTTGCCGCCCATCGCCGACGCGAAGTACGCCCGCGCGGTGGGGATGGCGTTCCACGACAGCTCGGTGGCGCCGCCGCGATCGGCCTGATCCAGGGCGAGCGCCGGCATCAGATCCTGCTGCGGGCCGAGCTTGAAGCGGAAACCCTCGGGAATGCCGTTGCCGGCGAAGGCATGCTCGCCGACGAGGCTGGCCTGCACCGGCAGCATGCGGTCGTCGGCCTTGTTCGGCCACTGCGGGCGCCCGGCGGCGCTGTGTGCGCCGCGCTGCGTGGCGCTGCGCGACGTGAAGAATTTGCCGTAATCCGCGATCGACGCCGTGGCCATGTCGAGCACGGCCGGCTGGCCCTTGCGGATGGTGTCGCCGCAACCCCAGTACATGAGGATGCGCCCGCGCGGCTTCTCGGGCGGCTCATGCTGGATGTCGCCATCATGCTCGGGCGCCGGCGGCACGTTTTGCGGCGCGCGCAGATCGAGCGCGGGAACGAGGAAGCCCTCGGGCACGGCCTGTTGCGCCTCTGCGAGATTGGGGTTGTTGCGCGTGCGCACGGTCACGTCCACCCAGCGCCCGGCGCTCATGCTCACCGTATTGCCGAAGCTGTTGCCGCCGCCCTTGCCGCCGCTCTTGCCACCACCGCCGAAGAGGCCGCCGAGCGCCGCCATCGGGTTGCCGCCGCCCATGCCGGCCGGCATGCCGAAACCCGAAAACGTGGCGACATCAATCCAGGCGTGGGCGACGGGCGGTGCGACTTCCTGCGCGGCGAACGACGTCGGCGCGAGCGGCATCGCGAGAGCGGCGATGGCGAGGGCAAGGGTGCGGCGAAGCGGCAAGGCGTTCTTCATGATGGCCTCCGAAAGGATGGCCAAATCATACGCCTGCGGCTTGAAGGGTCTTTGGCGACTGGCGCCGTGCCGCCACCACTGTAGTTTGCTACTTCAGCTCCTCCATGCGCAGGCGGATGACATCGCGCGTGACCACCGGCAGCGCGCGGATGCGCGCGATGGCGGCATCGGCCTGTTTCTCGCGGCAGACGTGCGTGAGCATGATGATGTCGGTCTGCGATTCGCCCTCGCCCGGCTCGCGCTGGATCATGGCGTCGATGGAAATCTGCTGGTCGGCGAGGATGCGCGTGATGTCGGCGAGCACGCCCGGCTTGTCGACCACGCGCAGGCGCAGGTAATACGCGCTTTCGATCTCGGCCAGCGGCAGGATCGGCGTGTCCTGCACGGCATCGGGCTGGAAGGCCAGGTGCGGCACGCGATTGTCGGGGTCGGCGGTGTCCATGCGGGTGACATCCACCAGATCGGCGATCACCGCGCTGGCGGTCGGCTCGGCGCCGGCGCCCTTGCCGTAGTAGAGCGTCGAGCCGACGGCGTCGGCCTGCACCAGCACGGCGTTCATCGCGCCTTCGACATTGGCGATCAGCCGCCGGGCGGGAATCAGCGTCGGATGCACGCGCAGCTCGATGCCTTCGGGTTTGCGCTTGGTGATGCCGAGCAGCTTGATGCGGTAGCCGAGCTGTTCGGCGTACTTGATGTCGTCGGCGTCAAGTTTGCTGATGCCTTCGATGTGCGCCTTGTCGAACTGCATCGGAATGCCGAAGGCCAGCGCGGAAAGGATGGTGATCTTGTGCGCGGCATCGACGCCCTCGATATCGAAGGTCGGGTCGGCCTCGGCATAGCCCAGGCGCTGCGCCTCCTTGAGCACGACGTCGAAGGCGAGGCCCTTGTCGCGCATTTCGGAGAGGATGAAGTTGGTGGTGCCGTTGATGATGCCGGCGATCCACTGGATGCGATTGGCCGTCAGTCCTTCGCGCACGGCCTTGATGATCGGGATGCCGCCGGCCACCGCGGCCTCGAAGGCCACCATCACGCCCTTGTCGCGCGCGGCGGCGAAGATTTCGTTGCCATGCACGGCGAGCAGCGCCTTGTTGGCGGTGACGACATGCTTGCCGTTGGCGATGGCTTCGAGCACGAGCTGCTTGGCGATGCCGGTGCCGCCGATCAGCTCGATGACGATGTCGATCTGCGGGTCGCGCACGACCTCGAAGGCGTCGTCGGTCAGCCCGCAACCACCGCCCGTGACCTGTCGCGCGAGGTCGAGATTCTTGTCGGCGACCTTGACGATGCGGATCGGCCGCCCGGCGCGGCGCGTGATCTCCGCCGCGTTGCGCGAGAGCACCGTCCAGGTGCCGCCGCCGACCGTACCGATACCGAGCAAACCGACGTTCATGGGTTTCATGTGAGTTCTTTCCTGAAGCAGAAGGCGGGAATCGTCATCCCGGCCATGAAGTAGAAACGGTGCGCCTGCGTGCGCTGCGTGCCCGAATCGAGCGCCAGCACATCGCAGCCGCGCGCACGGGCCTCGGCCTCGAGCGCGCCGAGCAGCTGCGCGCCGTGGCCCCGCGAGCGGCGCGTGGCATCGGTGACGAGGTCATCGACGTAGAAGCGGCGGCCTTCGTAGGTGTTCTCGACGATGCGCCAGACGGCGACGCCGACGACGACATCGTCATCGACCAGCACGCTCATGCGCGCACCGCCGGCAAACACCTGCGCCATGCGGCCGGCGTAATCGGCCGGCAGGCGCTCGCGCAACTGCCGGTGCACGCCTTCGGCGCGGCGCAGCCAGTCGGGCGCGATCACCGCGCCGTGCTCGTCGCAGACGGCGACGACGCGTGCGCCGTCGGTCACGAATACCGCCGGCGGAAGGATTCGAGGAAGCGCGCGATGCGGCCGATGGCTTCGCGCAGATCGTCCTCGTGCGGCAGGAAGACGAGCCGGAAGTGGTCGGGATCTTCGGGTCGAGACGCGGGAACATGTAAAGCGCCGCCTTGGGCTTGACGCAGGTGACCCCGGGAATGGCGGTGATGAGCTCATGGGCGATGTCGCGCTGGCGGCACAGGCGACCGCCCGGGGCAACCAGGTCGTCGATGCTCTGATAGCCGCCGAGCGCGGTCTGGATGCCCCATTGCGCCGGCACGTTGGCGCACAGCCGCATCGAGGCGAGCATGTCGAGCCCCTCGATGTAGTCGCGGGCGTGGTGCTTCTCGCCGGAGACCACCAGCCAGCCGGCGCGGTAGCCGCAGGAGCGGTAGTTCTTCGACAGGCCGTTGAAGGTGATGGTCAGCACGTCGTCCGACAGCGCGGCGATCGAGGTATGCGTGGCGCCGTCGTACAGCACCTTGTCATACACCTCGTCGGCGTAGATGACCAGGTCGTTGCGGCGGGCGATCTCGACCAGCTCCTTGAGCAGGTCGACCGGGTACAGCGCGCCGGTGGGGTTGTTCGGGTTGATGATGACGATGGCGCGCGTGTTCGGCGTGATCTTGGCGCGGATGTCGTCGAGGTCGGGCAGCCAGCCGGCGCCCTCGTCGCACAGATAATGCCGCGGCGTGCCGCCGGACAGGCTCACGGCGGCCGTCCACAGCGGGTAGTCCGGCGCCGGCAGCAGCACCTCGTCGCCGCTGTTGAGCAGCGCGTTCATCGCCATGACGATCAGCTCGGAGACGCCGTTGCCGATGTAGATGTCCTCGATGCCGACGCCCTTGATGTGCTTCTGCTGCGTGTAGTGCATCACGGCCTTGCGCGCCGAGAAGATGCCTTTCGAGTCGGAATAACCCGCCGCGTTGGGCAGGTTGCGGATGATGTCCTGCTGGATTTCCTCGGGCGAATCGAAGCCGAAGGCGGCCAGATTGCCGATGTTCAGCTTGATGATCTTGTGGCCCTCGTCCTCCATCTGCTTGGCGCGCGCGAGCACGGGGCCGCGGATGTCGTAGCAGACGTTGGCGAGCTTGGCGGATTTGCTGATGGGTTGCACGGCAACCGTCCTTTCGTGAGCTGTGTGTCGCGACGGTGCCGCGTCAGTCGAGTTTATAATCTTAGCGAACCACTTGTTGCACCGCAATTCGCCGCAACCATGCGCCTTGGCGGCCAGCGGTGCGTCGGCCGCGGACGCCGCCACTCCCATGAAACTGCAAATTCCGACGACCGACGGTCTGAACGTCATTACCGGCTACGGCACGGGCTATGTCGCCATCAACGGCGTACGCCGCGCGCACAGCGTGATCATCACGCCCGTTGGCGACGCCGTGCCGTGGGCGGCGACCAATATCGCCAGCCTGACGATCGACGACCTCGCGCCGCTGCTGGCGCATGGCGCGGCGGTGGTATTGCTGGGCAGCGGCGAGACCTTGCGCTTCCCGCCCGCCGCCGTGCGCCGGCATTTCGGCGACGCGCGCCTGCCGGTCGAGATC
>JBGARB010000088.1:0-10032 GCA_044230495.1 Rhodocyclaceae bacterium | reverse complement strand
ACGCGATCTGCCGATGCATGGCTCCTTGCGCCGATGTCGGCGGCCAGTTTGTCGATGTCGTCCGCCGCCTTTCCGGCGCGGTCGTCGAAACCGTCGGCGCTCTTCATGATGGCGTTGCCGCGCTCGCGACCCTCGGTGTAGGCCGCGATCATTGCCTGCCCCGTGTTGTGCAGTGCCACCGCCTCGTCCTCGATGCGGCGCGCGTGCGCGGCCAGCGTCGCGTCCGTCGCGGCAATGCGCTGCGTTGCCTTGCGCACCGCCGCCAGCGCCGCGTCGGCTTCCTTCACCGCGTCGGCCTCTCCGGTCAGGGAGGCATCGGTCATGAATTGCTGTATCTGCACGACCTGGAACTTCACCTCGGTCAGCGCATCGACCAGGACGTTGGCCACCTGGTGCTCCTCGTCGCTGCGCGACTGCAACTCGGCCAGCAACGCGCCGACGCCCAGCCCGACGGCCACATTGAGCGCGACTGTGACGGCGACCAGCAGGGCAAACAGCGTCTTCAGCGATTGGGTCTTCATGACATGAGGCTTGCAATTAGGTCGAAAGTTATAACATCAAAACGAACGCGCGGGCACGGGAATATGCGGCGTCTATACTGCCGCGGACGAATTGCCGGGGGCCGGTCGTGGATGCCAAGTTCAATATCGCCGTACTGATCGACGCCGACAACAGCCCGGCGGGCATGATCGACGAGGTGCTCACCGAGCTCGCGAAACATGGCGTCATCAATATCCGGCGCGCCTACGGCAACTGGAAGAGCCCGCAGCTCAAGGGCTGGGAGGAAGTCCTCCACGAGCACGCCATCCAGCCGATGCAGCAATTCGCCTATTCGAAGGGCAAGAACGCCACTGACATGGCCATGTCCATCGACGCGATGGATCTGCTCTACGGCAAGCGCATCGATGGCGTCGCCCTCGTCTCCAGCGATGCCGACTTCACGCCGCTGGTGATGCGCCTGCGCGCCGATGGCCTGAAGGTATTCGGCTTCGGCGAGAAGAAGACACCGGAGCCTTTCGTCAACGCCTGCTCGACGTTCCTGTACCTTGAACACCTCGCTCCCGCCGGCGCCGAGCCGGACAAGACGGCCACCGCCGCTGCGCCCAAGGTACCCGTGCAGCGCAAGTCGACCAAGGAGCTCAAGGGCAACGCGCGGCTGGTCAAGCTGCTGCGCGATTCCGTCGCTGCCGAGGCAGACGATGACGGCTGGGCGGCGCTCGGTGCCGTCGGCAACCACATTTCGAAGCAGAAGTCGTTCGATCCACGAAATTACGGCTATGCCCGGCTGCTCGGGCTGATCCAGGCCATCGACCTCTTCGACTTCGAACTGCGCGGCAAACACCACTACGTGAAGGACAAGCGGACGCCCTCACCGGCGCTTGGATAGGCAATGGAGCGCGATCGCGAGCACATCCTGACCGACGACCTGGCCGCCACGCCGTTTCCGCCGCATGGCAAGGTTGCCATCCTCGTCGAAGGCCCGGTCATGCGCATGTGCATCACCGGCCCCTTCAATGCCGAGTTGGTCCGTGCCTTCAGCAGCGCGTTCATCGCCGCGATGGGCCGGCTGCCACCCGATCAACCGTTCGCCTGCCTGGCCGAATGGCAAGGCAGCATGCTGACGCAGCTCGACGCGCTCGCCATGTACAAGCGGCTGCTTGTCAACAGCCGCCCGGCGCTGGGCCACTTGCGCGGCACGGTGTTCCTGATTCCGGAGCACATCGAAGCGCGTGCGCTGATGCTGCCGCTGTGGCGCAAGCTCTACGAAGAAGTCGACTATCCGATGGCGATTGCCGCGTCCGCCGCGGAAGCGGACGCCTTGCTGGCGCGCATGCTGACCATTGCACCGGACGGTGGCCAGTAATGCGCCGCACGAAAATGTCTAAGAGTGCGATTGAGCCCGGTTATTATTGCCCCATGAAGGCGATTACAGCTTGTGCCGCACCGGCACTGCGCGCGATGGCGCTGCTTGTTGCGATTGCCGGCGGTCAGGCGGTTCGCGCCGACGATGGCCCGTCGGCGTGGGGCTTCAGCGGTTACGGCACGCTGGGTTGGCACCATTTGTCGACTGACGATACGCAGTACTCCCGGGATCTCGCCCAGCGAGACGGCGACCAGCCGCAGAGCGGCTGGCTGTCCGAAAGCCGTCTTGGCCTGCAGGCCGCCTACCGCTTCAGTCCGCAGACCCATTCCGTCGTGCAGGTGGTCGTGCACGATCAGGTGCGCATGAAGCTGCAGAATCTCGTCGAGTGGGCCTTTGTGTCCCATCAACCGACGCCGAACCTGCAGGTGCGCGCCGGTCGCATGGGCGCCGATTTCTACATGCTGTCCGAATTGCGCAGCCTCGACTACAGCCAGACCAACGTCCGGCCGGCATTCAATTTCTACGGCTACATCCCGCTCAATTCCATCGACGGCCTCGATGCTGCGTGGACGCTGCCGGACGACAGCGGCGACTGGCGCCTCAAGGCGCAATACGGCGAGGTGCGCGCCGACGTGCACAGCTACCGGTTCAAGGCCAAGGATTACCTCAGCGTCAGCGCGACGCGCAATACGGGGCCTTGGCGAGTCCGCGTCGGGTACGCCACGCTGCTCGTCGACACCAATGCCGGATATGTCGCGGATCTGGTTGCCGGCCTGGGTGCGGTCGCCGCGATCGGCATTCCCGGCATCAGCAGCGAGGCCACCAGCCTGGCCCACGACCTGTCGTTCAAGGGCGCCCGCGCCACTTATGCCTCCGTGAGTGCAGGTTACGATGACGGCATATGGGTGGCGCAGGGCGAAATATCCAGCGCCCGCGTGAACCGCAAGGCGACGCCGCTGGGCGACGCGGCCTACCTGACGGTGGGCAGACGATTTGGCGCATGGACGCCCTTTGCCGAAGTGTCGACCTTCCAGCGTGCCATCGAGGCCGCCACACCGCAAACCAACTGGTTGCCGGTGCTTGGCCCGCAGGCCGCGGCACTGCAAGGCGGCGCCCTGCTCGCCATCAACAGTTCCCACATCGACCAGAGCGGCTATGCGTTCGGCGTGCGTTGGGATTTCCACCGCCAGGCAGCGCTGAAGCTGCAGTGGGATCGCATCGACATCGGCAAACAGGGCTACGGCAACTTCCCCGTACCCTTGACGCATCCGCAGAACGCGACGTCGGTGGACCTCGTCACCGCCGCCATCAATTGGGTCTTCTGACATGCGGACCCCTCGCCTTCTTGTCCTGTTGCTGACGCTGGCGTCCCCGCCGGCGCTGGCCGACATCGTGGTCATTGCCAACGTGAACGGCCCGGTCAAGCAACTGACGGCCACCGAAATCCGCGACCTGTACCTTGGGCGCGTCAAGGCCTTTTCGAATGGCACTTTCGCCCAGGTATTCGACCATCGTCGCGACGCCGCGCTGCGCGATCGCTTCTTCCAGGCGATCGCCGGCATGTCGCAGCCGCAGGTCAATGCCTATTGGTCGCGCCTGGCATTTTCCGGACAGGTGCAGCCGCCGCAAACGGCCGCCGACGACCGTGGCATCGTCGAATTGGTACGCGCCACGCCCGCCGGCATCGGCTACGTCTCCGCCGATCGCGTCGATGGTTCCGTCAAGGTCCTGCTGACGCTGAAGGATTGACGCGGTGAGATCGCCGACCAATACCCGGCTGGGCATGCGCCTCGCCGTTGCGGTCAGCCTTGGTCTGCTGCTGTTCGGTCTCGGGCTGGGCGCCGTCACGTTCACCCAGGAATACGATCGCGCGCTGGTACTCAGCGCCGAAACGCAACGCAAGATGGTGCGTACGGTGCAGGTGCAGGCCGAAATCGCCGCCTTCACCGCCAACGAGCTGATCGCCACGGACGTGATCGACGGATTCCTGGCCGACAACACCATCGATGGTGTCGCCATCATCGGCAGCGAAGGCACGCGCTTCGAGCGCAGCAAGCCGGGCGCGAACGGCAACGGCAACGTCGAAGAACATCCCCTGCTGTCGCCCGCCGATCGCAAGACGCCGGTCGGCACCTTGCGCATCGTCACCAACGGCAACGTCGTCCGCGACCTGGCGATTTCCGGCGCGCGGCGCGCGGCCGCCATGCTCATGCTGCAGGTCTTCGTGGCCGCCTCGATCCTCGGCATCGTCTTCCATCGCGTCGTCGGTCTGCCGCTGCACAAGCTGGCGACGGCGATCGGCGGCGTCAGTCCGGGCAGCGTCGAGCGCATCCCCATCGAGGCCGAGCACGAAAAGGACGAAATCGGCTTTCTGGCCAAGCGCACCAACGCGCTGCTCGACGCCGTCGAGCGTTCCCTCGACGAAGAGCGCACGCTGCGCAGGCAAAGCGAAATCGACCAGCGCAAATATCAGGATCTGTTCGACAACGCCGGCTCCGGCATCTTCACCGCCCGCGCCGACGGCACGCTGCTGTCGTGGAACCGCGCCTTTGCCGAGCTGACCTGGCTCGAGGTCGGCAACGACGTGCGTCCGCGCCTCGACGAGCACATCGTCTGGCATGCGCCCGAGCGCGTCGACGGGCTGCTGGCGCAAGCGCTGGCCGATCCCACCGGCGGCAAGACGCAGGATGAACTCCTGCTCATCGGGCCGCGCGGCGACGAGCGTTGGCTGCATCTGGTGATGGTGCCGCTGGGCGATGGCAGCGTGCAGGGCACTGCCGGCGACGTCACCGATCGCAAGCGCGAAGAGCTGGCGGCGCGCAAGGCCGCCGTCACCGATCCGCTGACGCGACTGGTCAACCGCGCCGGCCTGTATCGCACGATGGCCGACCTCGATCCGCGCGATCCGCCGTTCGCGCTCGCCGTGCTCGACCTCACCGGTTTTCGCCAGATCAACGAGGCGTTCAACTATGCGGTAGGCGATCAGGTGCTGGTGGCCATCGCCAACGTGCTGCTGTCCAATGCGCGGGTCGCCGATACGGTCGCCCGCGTCGGCGCCGACGTTTTTGCCGTTGTCATGGCCGGCGAAGACGACGCGGCGAAGATCGCCCAGCGCGTCGAGACGATCCGCGCGCGCCTGACGCGACCGATCGACGTCAGCGCCGCCGGGCCGCGCCAGCCGATCAGCGTCGAAGTCTCGTTCGGCATCGCGCAGTTCCCCCAGCATGGACTGCAGATCGAAGAACTGCTGCGCAACGCCGAACTGGCGCTGTATGCCGCGCGCCAGGACGCGGCCGGCTGCTGGCGCTTCTACGATCCCGGCATGCAGGCGGCCGTCGAACACCGCCGCCGCCTCGAAGACGACCTGCGCACATCCATCGCCGCGCGCGGTCTCGAGCTGCATTTCCAGCCCATCGTCGATCTCGCGGCCGGCCGCCTGTCGGGCGCCGAAGCCCTATTGCGCTGGATCGGCAGCGAGCGCGGATTCGTGCCGCCCGACATCTTCATCCCGCTGGCCGAGGAACTCGGCCTGATCGGCGATCTGGGCCTGTTCGTGCTCGAAGAGGCCTGCCGCAACGTCGCGCAATGGCGTGCCGACGGCCTGCCGCTGTATGTCTCGGTGAACGTCTCCGCGCAGCAGATCCCCGCCAAGCTCTCGCCGGCCCATGTCGCCGAGGCGCTGACGCGCTACCAGTTGCCTGCCGACGCGCTGGTGCTCGAAATCACCGAAGGCGTGCTGATGAGCGATGTCGCCGCCGCCAAGCAATGGCTCGAAACGATCCGCAGCACCGGCGTGCGCGTCTTCCTCGACGACTTCGGCACCGGCTACTCGTCCTTGTCCTACCTCAAGCGCTTCCCGATGGACGCCGTCAAGATCGACAAGTCCTTCGTCCGCGACCTCACCTCCGGCCACAGCGACCGCGCACTGGTCGATGCCATCATCACCATGGCCCGCAGCCTTGGCCTGAAGGTCGTCGCCGAGGGCATCGAGGACGAATCGCAACTGGCCATCCTGCGGCAAATGACCTGCGCCTTCGGACAGGGCTACCATTTTTCGCGCCCGGTCGCCGCCGCCGACTTCCAGAAGGCCGCCCAGCGCATCAACGCCGATCTTTCCCCCGCCCAGGCGGCATGAAAACACAGTCGTGGCGACACGGCGGCCCGGCCGCCGCCGACTCCGCATGAAGGTAGCGCTCGGCATCACGGCCGCACTGTTCGTGTTGCTGCTGGCCCTGTCGCGGTTCGGCGGCGAATCGACGCGCCCCGCGCCCGGCCTGCCATGGGATGTCGCCGTTGCCGCAGATGGCAGCACCCGCGTGTTCGGCCTCGTGCCCGGGCGCAGCCGCGTGCAGGACGCCATTGACGCCTTCGGCGCCGCACCGCAGATCGCCATCGTCGGTCGGCGCGAAGACGCGGGCAGCCTCGAAGCCTTCTTCGACGGCGTCGACTTCGGCGGCATCGCCGGTCGCATCGTCGTCACCGCGCAGGCCGCACCCGACGCACTCGCCGCGATGCGTGCGCGCGCCATCAAGGTCGATTACATGGAAAGCGCCACGCTGCGCGCCACGCTCGCCGAAGCCGATCTGGCCGCAGCGCGCGCCGCACCCATCCGCGCCATCGCCTTCGCGCCGGGTGCCAAACTCGACGAGGCCATCGTCACCACGCGCTTCGGCATGCCGGACCGACGGCTCACGGACACAGCCGGTGCCACGCATTTCCTTTACCCCGCGCGCGGCCTCGATATCGCCATCGCCGGCAATGGCAAGGCGCTGCTGCAATACGTCGCCCCGGCGGATTTCGCCCGTCTCACCGCGCCGCTCGACGGACCCGCCAAACTACAGTGATGGCGGCACGGCGCTTGTCCGCGCCGCGCGGTATTGTTGCGGCGTGCAGTCGTGCCAGCCGCGAAAGGCGCGGTTGAACGAGCTTTGCTCGGCAAAGCCGAGCAGGAAGGCGACCTGCGTCACCGGCAACGTCGGGTCGGCCAGGTAGCTTTCCGCCAATGAACGCCTGACCGCATCGAGTTCATCCGCAAAGCAGGTGCCGGCCTCGGCCAGCTTGCGTTGCAGCGTGCGAACCGGCAATCCGAGCGTTTGCGCCACGTCGCCGATCAGCACGCGATCGAGCGCCAATTGCCGCAGCAGGCATTGGCGCACATCGCGCACCACGCCGGCCAGCCGCAGCTCGGCATCGCGCGCGCGCATCAGGTTTGCCGCATGGCGCTCGATCAGCGGCAGCAGTGCGGCATCGGCGTTCGGAATCGCGATGTCGAGCACATCGGCCGGGAAGCGCACCTCCGTCACCGGCGCGCGGAAATGCACCGGCGCGGCAAACAGGCGCTCGTATTCGTCGCGCTGCGCCGCGGCGTCCGCCGCGTGCGGAAAGCGCACTTCGAGCAGCGGCACGCGCCGGCAGGCCAGCCAGTTGGCGAACACCATGATGCCGGCCATGACGCTCTCGGGCAGATGCCGCGACGGCCATTGCTTGAGCCATGGGCAATGCCAGCGATAGCACGCGATCTCCCCTTCGAGGCGCAGTTCGCTGCGGCCAAGGTCGTGCGCCAGGCCCTCGAAGCGGCGGGTCTGCCGCACCGCCGTGGCGAAATCCGGGCTCGACAGCACCGCATGCCCGTAGGTCGCGAACGTTGCCGGCCGCATGCGCTCGCCGACATGCAGGCCGAAAGCCGCATCGCCCGTCAGTTTCGCGGCGCGTTCCAGCAGCGCGACGTAATCGGGAACCGACAGCGGTGCCGCCAGGGTCGGCGACACGCCCAGCGCCGCCGCCGAAACGCCCGCCGCCAATGCCGCATCCACCGCGGTCTGCGCGTAGGCGGCAACGACGCGCGCCGACTCGACGGGCGGCAGGCGGAGGTTTTCCGGATTCATGTCGGCGATTATCGCGCTGGCGCATTGCGGCAAGTCGCGTGGCACGCGCCGACAAGCCGCCGTCACGCGCGCCGCCTACAGTTGCGGCATCGGATCAAGGAGCGGCCAATGCGACGCTGGAACGGCTGGGGCGAAGAACACATCGGGACGACGCTGCACGACGGCGCGCGAGCCTTCCTGACGGACGCCATCGGCGCGGCCACGGCACCCGCCGACGTGCCGTTCGCCACCGCGTGTGCAGGCATTGACGCCACGCAGCCTTCGCGCCTGCCGCCGCATCCGCTGGTGTCGACGCGTGCCGAGGACCGCATCCGCCATGGCCACGGCCAAAGCCTCGGCGACTGGCTGCGCCTGCGCTTCGGCGCCTTCGCGCGGCTGCCAGACGGCGTCGCCTTCCCCGAGACGATCGAGGACGTGCGCACCCTCTTGGCATGGGCCGACGCATTGGACGCGCTGGTCATTCCGTGCGGTGGCGCGACAAGCGTGGCCGGCCATCTGGCCGCCCCGGCCGCCGATCCGCGCCCGATACTGATGCTGTCGACGACGCGCCTGCGGGCCCTGCTCGAACTGGACGAAACGGCGCAGCTGGCGCGCTTCCAGGCCGGCGTCGCCGGTCCCGACCTCGAGGCGCAACTGCGCGCGCGCGGCTTCATGCTGGGCCACTTTCCGCAGAGCTTCGAATACGCCACGCTGGGCGGCTGGATCGCCACGCGCTCCTCCGGCCAGCAATCGCTGCGCTACGGCCGCATCGAGCAGCTCTTTGCAGGCGGCACGGTCGAGACCCCTCGCGGCACGCTGACATTGCCGCCCTTCCCGGCCAGCGCCGCCGGACCGGACCTGCGCGAATGCGTGCTCGGCTCCGAGGGGCGCCTGGGCGTCATCACCGAAGCCGTCGTGCGCGTCTCGCGCCTGCCGGAAGCCGAGCGCTTCGCCGCCGTGTTCCTGCCCGATTGGGCGCACGGTCTGGCCGCCGCGCGTTCGCTGGCACAGGCACGCGTGCCGCTGTCGATGCTGCGCCTGGCCAACGCCACGGAAACGTTGACCACACTGCGGCTCGCCGGCCACGCACGGCAGGTCGCATGGCTGGAGCGCTATCTGTCGTGGCGCGGGGCCGGTGCCGGCAAGTGCCTGCTGCTGCTCGGCCTGACCGGCTCGCGAGGGCAGGTGTCCGCGGCGTGGGCGCAGGCGCGGCCGGTGTTGCGCGCACACGGCGCCGTCGCCGGCGGCGCCGCACTGGGCCGGACCTGGGCGGCCAAGCGCTTTGCCGGCGTCTATCTGCGCAACGCGCTGTGGGATGCGGGCTACGCCGTCGATACGATGGAAACCGCGCTGCCCTGGCCCGCCGTCGACCCGGCAATGGCGGCCATCGAGCACGCCGGACGCGATGCTCTCGCGGCGCACGGCGAACGCTGTCACGCCTATACGCACCTGTCGCATGTCTATCCGACCGGATCGAGCGTCTACAGCACCTTCGTGTTCCGCATCGGCGCCGACTTCGATGCGGCATGGGCGCGCTGGCGTTCGTTGAAGGCCGCCGTCAGCGGGGCCATCGTTGCCAGCGGCGGCACCATCAGCCACCAGCACGGCGTCGGCCGCGACCATGCACCGTGGCTGGCCGCCGAAAAGGGCGCCGTCGGCATGGCGGCGCTCGGCGCACTGGTCGCGCATTTCGATCCGCGGCACCGCCATGCCAGCGGCAACCTGACGGACGCGGCGGCATGAGCCCCCGCCGCCGGGCCGTCCCAAGGCGGGCGCCGCCAGCAATCCGGAGTCGCGCCGCGACGAACCGTCGTCACCCCCGCCCGTGGGGCGGGGGATTGGGGGGTGGGTTCATGAGCCCCCGCCGCCGGGCCGCCCCAAGGTGGGCGCCGCCAGCAACCCGGAGTCGCGCAGCGACGAACCGTCGTCACCGCCGCCCGCGGGGCGGGGGACGGGGGGTGGGCGCATGAGCGCAGCCAGCCTGTTGCCTGCGCGCGTCGAGCTGCTGGTCATCGGCGGCGGCATCACCGGCGCCGGCATCGCGCTCGAAGCGGCGCGGCGCGGCGTTGGCGTCCTGCTCGTCGAAGCCCGCGACTACGCCTGGGGCACCTCGTCGCGTTCATCGAAGCTGGTGCATGGCGGCCTGCGTTATCTCCGGGAAGGCCGCCCCGGCCTGACGCTCGCCTCGGTGCGCGCGCGCGACCAGTGGCTGCGCGAGCTGCCCGGCCTCGTCGAGCCCGTCGGCTTCCTGATGGCGCACCGCGCCACCGGCACGCCGGGCCGTCACGCCATGGGCGCCGGATT
>JBGARB010000087.1:0-10048 GCA_044230495.1 Rhodocyclaceae bacterium | reverse complement strand
TTTTGCACCCCGGACGGCAATCTGCTGGGCAGTGTGGGTGACTGACATGAACACGCTGAAGATCGCCATCGCGCAGATCAACCTCATCGTCGGCGATCTCGCCGGCAATGCCAAACGCATCCTCGCCGCAGCCGCCGAAGCGAAGGCGCTCGGCGCCGATCTGCTGCTCACGCCGGAGCTGGCGCTGTGCGGCTATCCGCCCGAGGACCTGCTGCTGCGTGACGATTTCCTGCGCGCTTGCGAAGACGAACTGGCGCTGCTGGCCGCTGCGCTGCCGCTGCCCGCCGTCGTCGGCCACCCGGCGAAATTCGGCGCGCTGAGCTACAACGCCGCGTCGTACATCGAAGGCGGCGAGATCCGCCGGCAATACCGCAAGCAACGGCTGCCGAACTACGAGGTATTCGACGAGGAGCGCTACTTCGCCGCCGGTCGCGAGAGCTGCGTGGTGCAGGTGAAGGGCATCGCCGTCGGCATCGTCATCTGCGCCGATGTTTGGGAAGCCGGTGCCGCCGAGCGCGCCCATGCCGCCGGTGCGCAGGTCATCGTGGCGCTGAATGCCTCGCCTTTCCACATGAACAAGCAGGCGCGCCGTTACGAGGTGCTGGAGGAGCGCGTGGCGGCGATCGACTGCCCGGTGATCTATGCCAACCTCGTCGGCGGGCAGGACGAACTGGTCTTCGATGGCGCGTCGTTCGCGCTCGATGGCACCGGCCGCCTGACGCACCAATTGCCGTCGTTCGCCGAATGCGTGCGCATCGTCGAGTACGCCGACGGCGATCTGCGGCCCGGCGAGTGCGTGCCGGCGGCGTCGATCGAGGCCGAGGTGTACGGCGCGCTGGTGCTCGGCGTGCGCGACTATCTGGGCAAGAACGGCTTTCCGGGCGCGATCCTCGGCTTGTCCGGCGGCATCGATTCGGCGCTGACGCTGGCCGTCGCGGTCGATGCGCTCGGCGCCGACAAGGTGCGCGCGGTGATGATGCCTTCGCCGTACACGGCGATGATGAGTCTGGACGATTCGCGCGAGATGGTGCGGCGACTGGGCGTGCAGTACGACGAAGTGCCGATCGGCGCGCTGATGCAAGGCTATGCCGACGTGCTGGCGCCGCTGTTCGCACCGCTGGGCGAGAAGCCGGCGTGGGATACCACCGACGAGAACATCCAGGCGCGCATTCGCGGCATGCTGCTGATGGCGTTGTCCAACCGTACCGGCCGCATCGTGCTGACCACCGGCAACAAGAGCGAGATGGCCGTCGGCTACGCCACGCTCTACGGCGACATGGCCGGCGGCTTCGCCGTCATCAAGGATGTCTTCAAGACCTTCGTCTATCGGCTCGCGCGCTGGCGCAACGCGCAGGGCGACGTGATCCCGGAGAACATCATCACGCGCGCGCCGTCCGCCGAACTCAAGCCCGGCCAGACCGACCAGGACAGCCTGCCGCCCTACGAGGTGCTCGACGCCATCATCGCCGGCTACATGGAGCGCGACGAGTCACTGCGCCAGCTGGTTGCCGGCGGATTGCCCGCGGCGGATGTGCGGCGCGTGATTGGCATGCTCCGCCGCAACGAATACAAGCGTCGCCAGGCGCCGATCGGCGTGCGCGTGACGCGGCGCGGTTTCGGCAAGGACTGGCGCTATCCGATAACATCGCGGGTTATCGACGAAACCTGAGCCGGAGCCTGTCGCCATGAAGAAGATCGAAGCCGTCATCAAGCCATTCAAGCTCGACGAAGTGCGCGAAGCGCTGTCCGAGGTCGGCATCACCGGCCTCACCGTCACCGAGGTCAAGGGCTTCGGTCGCCAGAAGGGCCACACCGAGTTGTATCGCGGCGCCGAGTATGTCGTCGACTTCCTGCCCAAGCTGAAGGTCGAGGTCGTCGTCGCCGACGCCACCGTCGATCACGCCATCGAGGCCATCGTCAAGGCCGCGCGCACCGGCAAGATCGGCGACGGCAAGATCTTCGTCACGCCGGTCGAGCAGATCGTGCGCATCCGCACGGGCGAGACGGACGAAGCCGCGATCTGACGGCCGCGGCGGGTCGCCGCCGTGAAACGACAGTGGTGGTGACACGGCGCTTGCGCGGCACAGGTCACACATGTCCGCACTGACCGCGCTCCTCGTGCTGCTCGTCGTCGCCCGCCTGTGCGGGCGGCTGATGGCGCGTCTGGGTCAGCCCGAGGTCGTCGGCGAAATCCTCGCCGGCGTGCTGCTCGGGCCCTCGCTGCTCAACCTCATCTATCCGACCCGCGCGCTGGCCGGCATCGCCGACCTCGCGGTGTTCCTCGTCATCCTCTCGGCCGGGCTGGAGATGCGGCTCTCCGACCTCGTCGCGGCAATGCGCGGACGCGGCCTCGGCCTCGCGGTGCTGGCCTTCATCGTGCCGTTCTTTTCGGCCGTGCCGCTGGCCGCCGCCTTCGATCTGGACTTCATGCGCATGTTGATCCTCGGCCTGTGCATCTCGATCACCGCGCTGCCGGTGGCCGCCAAGATGCTTGATGCCGACGGCATCCTTGGCTCGCGCATCGGCCGCCACGCCATCGCCACGGCGATCCTCAACGATGTCGCGGCGCTGCTGGTGCTCGGCTTCGTGCTGGCGTTGCCCGAACAGCCCACGGCCGGCGCGCTGGTCGAGGCCGGCGCCTGGAGCTTCGCCAAGCTCGGCGCGCTGTTCGGCGTCGTCGTCGTCATCAACGGCCTGCTGACGTGGATGGAGCGGCGCGGCATCGCCGTCAGCGCGATTCCGGAGCGGGTCATCAAGGTGTTCGGCCCCGAAGCCCTGTTCGGGCTGGTGGCGCTGTTCGCGCTCGGCTTCGGCTCGGTCAGCGAAGTGCTCGGCTTCCACTTCATCATCGGCGCCTTCTTCGGCGCCTTGCTGCTGGACAAGCGGCATTTCCTCGCCAGCCGCTATGACGACCTGATGAAGACGTTGCAAGCGATCACCGGCGGCTTTCTGGCACCGGTGTTCTTCGCCTACATCGGGCTCAAGTTCGACATCGGCGCCATCGAGGAGGCCGCCTTCGTCGGTGCCGTGCTCGGCGCATCGGTGCTGGCCAAGGTCGTCGCCGGCTGGCTGGGCGGGCGCTGGCTGGGCATGCCGACGCGCGAGGCGCTGGCACTGGGCTGCGTGCTCAACGGCCGCGGCATCATGGAGCTGGTGGTCGCCAGCATCGCCTACCAGAAGGGTTACATCGGCGCCGTGATGTTCTCGACGCTGGTGCTGATGGGCATCGTCACCACGCTGCTGGCGCCCTTCCTGTTCCACCGCGTCATGCCGGCGGCCACGCTGGCGCGCTACCGCGAAACGGGCGAGGTGTAGTTCAGCCGCGCGGCGCGATGTGCGCGCGCAACCACCGTGCGAAGGCCGCTTCGTCGATCTCGCCCGCGGCGACCGCGAGCATGGCGTGCGTGGCGCTGGTCTGATCCGTCCTCAGCCGATAGCCGTTGAGGAACAGGAAAAGACCGACGGCAAGAAAGGCGGCGCGCTTGTTGCCGTCGACGAACGGATGGTTTTTCGCCAGTCCGAATGCGTAGGCGGCCGCCAAGTCGGCGAGATCGGGCGAGCCGTAGGTCGCCAGGTTGATTGGGCGGGCGAGCGCCGATTCAAGTAGACCTTCGTCCCGCAACCCGGCCATGCCTCCGTGCTCGGCAAGGCTTTCGCCGTGCAACAGCAACAGTGCCTGCTTGTCGATCCAGCGCGCGACGCTGGTCATTTGGCCAAGGCGTGAAAGGTCTCGCGGTACTCGCGCATGAAATCTCGCCCCGCCTCGATTTGCTCTGCGATTGCCGGATCGTAAGGCGCGATTTGATAGCCTTCGGGGGACTCGGTCATGAAGACCATGCCGCCCTTTTCGAGCTTCATGCGCGCCAGCGCCTCCTTGGGCAGAATGACGCCGACGGAATTGCCGATCTGGGTGAGCTTGAGGGCGTAGTGCATGAGGGGTCTCCGGACACTGTTATAACGGTTGTTATACTAACGCTTTTCGTCAGCCGGTTCAATGGCTTGGCGATGGCCGTCCAAGCTTGTCGGCCGAAACTACAGTGGTGGCGGGACGGCGCTTCAGCCGGCAAGCAGCAGCACCACGGCGCCGGCGCCGCCCTCGGCGGCGCGCGCCTGGCAGAACGCCAGCACCTCGCGGCGCTGTGCCAGCCAGCCGAGCACGAGACGCTTCAAGACCGGCTCGCGGCCGGGCGAGCCGATGCCCTTGCCGTGCACAATGCGCACGCAGCGCAATTCGCGTTTCCGACAGTCGGCAAGGAACGCGGTGACGGCCTCGCGGGCTTCGTGTCGGTTCATGCCATGCAGATCAAGCTTGGCCTGCCGCGTCCAGCGCCCGCGCCGCAGGTCGCGCAGCGCCGCGCGGGGCACGCCCGGACGCGACCAGGCGGCCTCGTCGCCGCCCTCGAGTTGCAGGTCGAGCAGGTCGCCGCCGAGGCTTTCGGCGAGCGCAGCTTGATCGTCGCGGCGCGACTGGCGGGGGATCGCCGGCGGCGGCGGCGGTTCGTGATGGACGCGGTCAAACTGCAGCGGCGTGGCATCGGCCACGGCGGCGCGAAAGGCGTCGCGGTCCTCGGGCGCGATCGGCAGGCGCCCGGGCGGCCGGGCGGACATGGGGTCTAGCCGGCGAGGCTGTCGAGATAGCGCTCGGCATCGAGCGCCGCCATGCAGCCGGTGCCGGCGCTGGTGACGGCCTGCCGGTAGATGTGATCCTGCACGTCGCCGGCGGCGAAGACGCCCGGCACCGACGTGGCGGTGGCATTGCCGCCGCGCCCCATCTGCGTGACGATGTAGCCGCCTTCCATGTCGAGCTGGCCGGCGAAGATCTCGGTGTTGGGCTTGTGGCCGATGGCGATGAAGACGCCCATCAGCGCGATGTCCTTCGTCGCGCCGGTTTGCGCGTGGCGGATGCGCATGCCGGTGACGCCGGTCTTGTCGCCGAGCACTTCATCGAGCGTGTGGTTCCATTCGATGCTCACCTTGCCGGCGCGCTCCCTTTCGAACAGCTTGTCCTGCAGGATCTTTTCGCCGCGGAACTTGTCGCGGCGGTGCACGACGGTGACGTGGCTGGCGATGTTGGCCAGATACAGCGCTTCTTCGACCGCGGTGTTGCCGCCGCCGATCACGGCCACCGGCTGGTTCTTGTAGAAGAAACCGTCGCAGGTGGCGCAGGCCGAGACGCCTTTGCCGGAGAACGCCTCTTCGGAGGGCAGGCCGAGGTACTGTGCCGAGGCGCCGGTGGCGATGATCAGCGCATCGCAGGTGTATTCGCCGGCATCGCCGACGAGGCGGATCGGCTTTTCCTTGAGGTGCGCGGTGTGGATGTGGTCGAACACCATCTCCGTATCGAAGCGCGCAGCGTGCTTCTCGAAACGCGCCATCAGGTCCGGGCCCTGCACGCCGTCGGCATCAGCCGGCCAGTTGTCGACATCGGTGGTGGTCATCAGCTGCCCGCCCTGCGCCATGCCGGTGATCAGCACGGGCTTGAGGTTGGCGCGGGCGGCATAGACGGCCGCCGAATAGCCGGCGGGGCCGGAACCGAGGATCAGCAGGCGGATGTGGCGAGGGGCGGCGGGCATGGCGATTCCAGTGCGTGAGGGGTCAGCGGGCGATTATAGAAGGGCCGCCAATGCGTCAGGAAAGCGGGCGCCGGCCGCCTCTGTTCGGCCAGCGGCCGGCGCCACGGCTGCGGATAATCGGCCCGTCGCCACTCTGCCTGCGTGGCTTCCACGCGCGGGCCTGCCGCCATGAACACCCACGTTTTCGCCAAGTCGCCGCCCGCCATCCCGCTGCCCGAAAAAATCGCTCAGCGCGTGCATGAGGCGCGCTGGTTGTTTGCCGGCGCGCTCGGTCTGTACCTTGCGCTGATCCTCGGCGGCTTTGACGCCGCCGATCCGGGCTGGTCGCGCGTGGCTTCGGGCGATACGCTCGGCGGCGCCGTCGCCAACCCGGGCGGGCGCGTCGGCGCATGGATTGCGGATGTGCTGCTGTACCTGTTCGGGCTGTCGGCGTGGTGGCTGGTGGGCTTGACCCTGTTCCTCGTCGGCTGGGGCTATCGCCGCGTGAACAAGCTGTTCGGTGGCGATCGTCGGCCGCTGGCCATTGCGCTGCTCGGCTTTGCCGTCCTGCTGGCTGCCAGCAGCGCCATCGAGGCGCTGCGCTTCTGGAGCCTCGCCTCGCCGTTGCCGTTCAAGCCCGGCGGCGTGCTCGGCGTCGAACTCGGCCGCCTGGTGGCCGAATTCCTCGGCTTCACCGGCGGCACCCTGCTGCTGCTGGCCGCCTTCATGGCGGCGTTTTCGTTGTTCACCGGCGTGTCCTGGCTCGCCATCGCCGAAGGCAGCGGGCTCGCCCTCGAAGGCCTGGTGGTCGGCGTCCGCAGCCTGTGGGAGCGATGGCAGGATCGGCGCATCGGCAAGGCCATCGCCGGCGCGCGTGAAGCCGAGGTGGCGGTAGTGCGCAAGGCGTTTGAAGTGAACCCGCCGCCGCCGGTGCGCATCGAGCCGATCGAGCTCGATGTGCCGGTGGCGAAGAAGGCCGTTGCCCGTGCCGACAAGGAGCGCCAGGCGCCGCTCTTTTTCGACGCGCCGGGCGGTGCGCTGCCGCCGCTGCATCTTCTCGCCGAGGCGCAGCACAACCCGGCCGACATGCCGTCGCCCGACACCATGGAATTCACCTCGCGGCTGATCGAGCGCAAGCTGGCCGATTTCAACGTGCAGGTGCAGGTCACCTCCGCGCTGCCCGGCCCGGTGGTGACGCGCTACGAGATCGAGCCGGCCACCGGCGTCAAGGGCGCCACCATCGTCGGCCTGGCCAAGGACCTGGCGCGTGCGCTGAGCCTCGTCAGCATCCGCGTCGTCGAGACGGTGCCCGGCAAGTCGTGCATGGCACTCGAATTGCCGAACCCGAAGCGGCAGATCGTGCGGCTGTCGGAGATCATCGGTTCGCAGGCCTACCACGGCATGCATTCGCCGCTCTCGATGGCCATGGGCAAGGACATCGGCGGCCAGCCTGTCGTGGTGGACCTGGCCAAGATGCCGCACCTGCTGGTGGCCGGCACCACCGGTTCGGGCAAGTCGGTCGGGGTCAATGCCATGATCCTGTCGCTGGTGTACAAGTCCGAGCCCAAGGACGTGCGCATGATCATGGTCGACCCCAAGATGCTGGAACTGTCGATCTACGAGGGCATCCCGCACCTGCTGGCACCGGTGGTGACCGACATGACCAAGGCGGCCAATGCGCTCAACTGGTGCGTCGGTGAGATGGAACGGCGCTACAAGCTGATGTCGGCGCTCGGCGTGCGCAACCTCTCCGGCTTCAATGCCAAGATCAACGAAGCGAAGAAGGCGGGCGAGCACATTCCCAATCCCTTCTCGCTGACGACCGATACGGAGATCGGCCCCGAGCCGCTGGAAACACTGCCCTACATCGTCGTCGTCATCGACGAACTGGCCGACCTGATGATGGTGGTCGGCAAGAAGATCGAGGAACTCATCGCGCGCCTGGCGCAGAAGGCCCGCGCCTCGGGCATCCACCTGATCCTCGCCACGCAGCGCCCCAGCGTGGATGTGATCACCGGCCTGATCAAGGCCAACATCCCGACCCGCATCGCCTTCCAGGTTTCATCGAAAATCGATTCGCGCACCATCCTCGACCAGATGGGCGCGGAAGCGCTGCTCGGCCAGGGCGACATGCTGTTCCTCGCGCCGGGTACCGGCCTGCCGGTGCGCGTGCATGGCGCCTTTGTCGCCGACGAGGAGGTGCATCACGTGGTCGACCACTTGAAGAAGGTCGGACCGCCGGACTACATCGACGGCCTGCTCGACGGGCCGGTCGGCGACGATGCAGAAGTCGGCGCCGGCCAGGGTAACGATGGGGCGGGCGGCGATGCCGAAGCCGACCCGATGTACGATCAGGCCGTCGAAGTCGTGCTGAAGACGCGACGGCCCTCGATTTCCCTGGTGCAGCGCCACCTGCGCATCGGCTACAACCGCGCCGCGCGCCTGATCGAAGCCATGGAAAAGGCCGGGCTGGTGACGCCGATGAACGGGGCAGGCGGGCGCGAAGTGATTGCGCCGAGCCGGGCGGAATAGGGCAGCGCTCGCCGGACGCAGCCTCGGCGACAAGCTTGCCGGCGCCGGCCGTGCGGAGCAGAAGGCGGCGCTGGGCCGTCTTCCGCCATCCGCCATCCGCTATACTTTGTGGAAATCTTCAACAAGCGGAGCGGGCCATGTCCACCGTCAATTTCAGCGTGCCGGATGAAGTCAAGGAGGAGTTCAACGCCGTCTTCTCGGGCCAGAACAAGAGTGCCATCATCGCCGAGCTGATGCGCGAGGCGGTGGAGCGGGCCAGGCGCAAGGAGCGCAGCCGTGCCGCGATCGGCCGCATCGTGGCGCGGCGCGAGCGCGCTCCCGGCGTGACCGAGGCGTCATTCCGCAAGTCCCGCGACAAGGGGCGACCGTGATCCTGGTGCTGGATGCCAGCGTTGCCATCAAATGGTTTCTGCATTTCCGGGAAGGCGAAGACCACTGCCAGCGCGCCCTGGAGATCCTCGCGCGCGTCGGTGAGGGTCGTGTCGCCATGGTGCAGCCCCCGCATTTCCTGGCCGAAATGGGCGCCGTGCTGGCGCGCGAAAAGCCGGCCGATGCGCTGTCCGACTTGAAAGACCTGATGGCCGTGGAGTTCGAGTCGGCCACGGAACCGGTTGTCTACGAGGCCGCCTGCAAACTGGCCGTGCGCCTCGGCCAGCATCTGTTCGACACCCTTTACCATGCCGTCGCCCTGCATACGCCGGGCGCCACGCTGGTGACGGCCGACAAGCGCTATTTCCGCAGGGCAAAAGACGTCGGACGCATCGCACTTCTGGCGGACGTTGCCCTATGAAAAACTGCATTGCGGGTATTGCCGCACTGACGTGTTGCCTGAATGCCAGCGCCGCCGGCCTCGACCAGCTCAAGGCCTTCCTCGACACCAACCGCAGCGCGCGCGGCGTGTTCACACAGACCGTGATCGCCAAGTCCGGGAAGAAGCCGCAGCAGTCGGCGGGCATCTTCGCCCTGCAGCGGCCGGGCAAGTTCCGCTGGTCCTACGAAAAGCCCTACAAGCAGCTGCTGGTCAGCGACGGCAGCAAGTTGTGGAGCTTTGACCCCGACCTCAACCAGGTTGCGGTGAAAAAGCTCGGCACGGCGTTCGGCGCCAGTCCCGCCGCGCTGTTGGCGGGCCAGGACCTGGACAAGCACTTCGCGCTCAAGGAAGGCACGGCGGCGGACGGCATCGAATTCGTCGAAGCGACGCCGAAAGGCGGCGACGCCAGTTTCGAACGGGTCAGGATCGGCTTCACCGCCAACCGGCCGGTGAGCATGGAAATCCACGACAGTTTCGGCCAGGTCACGGTACTGCGTTTCACCCAGTTCGAGGCCAATCCGGCGCTGCCGGCAAGTCTGTTCCGCTTCGTCGCACCGGCGGGGGCCGATGTTGTCGGCGACTGATCGCCAAATCCACCTGCCTGCTCGCCAGCGAGGGCATCGCGAAAGAAATGTCGGGGCTGCAGACGGACTTTTCAAAAGTCGGCTCTGGCGATACGGTGCGCAACAAGCATGCCCGGCGCCCGGTACGGACTCAAGCAGGCTGCCGGCATGGGGCGGAGTATGGAGAACGACGATTCGCGCAGGGATCGGCGAGTGGTGTATATCGTTCAAGGTGACCGGCGCTGCGCGGCTTTATCGCGCAGCGTCCAGAGAGCGAAGCGAACGGGGTCGACCGCAGGGTTGGGCCGCACCACTTTACGCAGCGAGCTCTTGCAAAACCTCGGGATGGCGTTCGGCGACCCGAAAAAGGGTTTTTGCCGCGCCTGATGGTTCACGGCGACCTTGTTCCCAGTCTTGAAGTGTGCGCACGGAAACGCCAAGCAGCGCTGCGAAGGCGGTTTGAGAAAGCCCTGACACCAGGCGGGCGTGAGCAATTTCAGAAATCTCGGGACGATGAACACGCGCACGGATACCGGCCTTCATTTCGCGCACCGACGTTAGCAGTTCAGCGCCAAGGTCAATTGTCGGCC
>JBGARB010000086.1:0-10139 GCA_044230495.1 Rhodocyclaceae bacterium | reverse complement strand
GAAAGGGGCGGGGGCCGCCTGATGGGCACCTTCGCCGAAGACTGTGCCGGCAGCTACGGCTTCACGCGCGAGGTGCAGGATGCCTTCGCCATCGCCTCGACCACGCGTGCCAAGACGGCCAACAGCGACGGCAGCTTCGCCTGGGAGATCGCCGCGGTCACCGTCGCGGGCAAGAAGGGCGACGTCGTGGTCGACAAGGACGAGCAACCCTTCAAGGCCAACCTCGAGAAGATTCCCACGCTCAAGCCGGCCTTCCGCAAGGACGGCACGGTGACGCCGGCCAATTCGTCGTCCATCTCCGACGGCGCGGCGGCGCTGGTGATGATGCGCGCCTCGACGGCAGCCAAACTCGGCGCGACGCCGCTGGCCCGCGTCGTCGGCCACAGCACCTTCGCACAGGGGCCGGGTTTGTTCACCACGGCACCCGTCGGCGCCATCAAGGCCCTGCTGGCGAAGAACGGCTGGACCGCCGACAGCGTCGATCTGTGGGAGATCAACGAAGCCTTTGCGGTCGTCACCATGGCGGCAATGCACGACCTCGCGCTGCCGCACGACAAGGTGAACGTGCATGGCGGCGCCTGTGCGCTCGGCCATCCGATCGGCGCGTCCGGGGCGCGCATCCTCGTCACGCTGATCGGCGCGCTGCGCAAGCATGGCAAGCGGCGCGGCGTCGCCAGCCTGTGCATCGGCGGCGGCGAGGCGACCGCCATGGGCATCGAGCTCCTTTGAACCGACGATGAGCTTCGATACCGTCACCTACGCCAGCGAAGGCCGCATCGCGCGCATCACGCTCAATCGCCCCGAGCGCATGAATGCCATCGTGCCGGCGATGCCGCGCGAGATCCGCCTCGCCGTCGAGCGCGCCAACGCCGATGACGCGATCCACGTCATCGTCCTCGCCGGCGCCGGGCGCGCCTTCTGTAGCGGCTACGACCTCAAGGAGTTCGCCGAAGGTGCCGCGGAAACCGCCTGCACCCAGTCCATGCCGTGGGACCCGATGCTCGACTTCCGCGCCATGAAGGGTTTCACCGACGACTACTTCAGCCTGTGGCGCTCATACAAGCCGACGATTGCGCAGGTGCATGGATTCGCGGTGGCCGGCGGCAGCGACATCGCACTGTGCTGCGATCTGGTGGTGATGGCCGAAGATGCCAGGATCGGCTACATGCCGGCGCGCGTCTGGGGCTGCCCGACCACCGCGATGTGGGTCTATCGCCTTGGCGCCGAAAAGGCCAAACGCATGCTGCTGACCGGCGACACCATTGACGGCCGCACCGCGAAGGATTGGGGGCTGGTGATCGATGCCGTGCCGGAAGGCGAACTGGCCGCCACCGTGACGCGGTTGGCTGAACGCATGGCCGGCGTGCCGAAGAACCAGCTGATGATGCAAAAGCTCATGATCAACCAGGCCTACGACAACATGGGTCTGGCCAGCACGCAGATGATCGCCACGCTGTTCGACGGCATCACGCGACACTCGCCGGAGGGCCAGTGGTTCAAGCACTACGCCGAGGACAAGGGCTTCCACGAAGCCGTTCGCCTGCGCGATTCGGGCGAGCCGATTCCCGGCAGCAAGACCATGCCCCCATGGTGACCATCGCGCCGCGCACGTTTGGCAAGCTGCTCGCGGTCGCCTTCTTCTGGGGCGGGACATGGGTCGCCGGCCGCATCGCCGTCGGCGAAGCGTCGCCGCTGGCCGTGGCGAGCTGGCGCTTCCTGCTCGCCGCGCTGATCCTCGGTGCGGTGGTATGGCGCAGCGAAGGCCTGCCGCGCTGGGGCCGCCGCGAATGGCGCGATGTCGTGTTGCTTGGCGCAAGCGGCATCTTCCTTTACAACGTGTGCTTCCTGTACGGCCTCCAGCACATCGAGGCCGGGCGCGGCGCACTGGTCGTGGCGCTGACGCCCGCCGTGATCGCGCTGGCGGACTGGCTGATCTTCGGCGCGCCGATGTCGCGTCGCAAGGGCGTCGGCATCGTGCTGGCAATGCTGGGTTGCCTGCTGGTGGTCACGCGCGGCGACGTCCATCTGCTGACGCGCGGCGGTGTCGGCCTGGGCGAAGTGCTGATCCTCGGCTGCGTGGTGCTATGGACCACCTACACTTTCATCGGCCGGCACGCCAACCGGCACCTCTCGCCGCTCGCCGCGACCTTCGGCGCCTGCCTCACGGGCTGGGCAATGCTCACCGTGGCGGCGTTCGTCGATGGCAGCCTGTTCTCGCTCGACGATCTGGCTGCCGACGGCATTGCCAGCATCGTCTTCCTCGGCGTGCTGGGCACGGCGCTGTCATTCACCTGGTATGCCGCCGCCGTGCGTGACATCGGCCCGACGCGTGCCGGCATGTTCATCAACCTCGTGCCGGTGTTCGGCGTCGCGCAAGGCGCCTGGATACTGCATGAACGCCTCCCGGCCGCCACCTATGCAGGCGGCGCGCTGGTGATCCTCGGCGTGCTGACACTCAACGCGCCGACACGGAAACGGAACGCACAATGAAACGACCTCCACGCTCGCTTTGCTCGCTGCCCCCCGAGGGGGCTCGTCAGTGGCTACGGACGGCAGGGCGCCACTGACATGATCCTCTCGCCCGAACAGGAACAGATCCGCGACATGTTGCGCGACTTCGCCCGTGCGCGCCTCGCGCCGCATGCCGCCCGTTGGGACCGCGAAGCGCATTTCCCGCGCGAGGAGTTGGCGGCGCTCGGCGCGCTCGGCGTGTGCGGCATGGTGGTGCCGGAGGCCTGGGGCGGCGCCGGGCTCGATTACCTTTCGTTGGCCGTCGCGCTCGAAGAGATCGCCGCCGGCGACGGCGCCACATCGACCATCATCAGCGTGCAGAACTCCGTCGTCTGCGGGCCGCTCAACGCCTTCGGCAGCGAAGCGTTAAAGCAGCGTTACCTGCGCCAGCTCGCCGGTGGCGAGTGGCTGGGCTGCTTCTGCCTGACCGAGCCGCATGTCGGCTCGGATGCCGCGGCGATCCGCACGCGCGCCGTGCGCGAGGGTGACGCGTGGGTGCTCAAGGGTGTCAAGCAGTTCATCACCACCGGCAAGAACGCGCAGGTCGCCATCGTCTTCGCGGTCACCGATCCCGCTGCCGGCAAGAAGGGCATCTCGGCGTTTGTCGTGCCGACCGAGACGCCGGGTTACGTCGTCGCGCACGTCGAGGAAAAACTCGGTCAGCATGCATCGGACACGGCGCAGATTCTGTTCGAGGATTGCCGCATCCCGGCCGACCACCTGCTCGGCAACGAAGGCGAAGGCTATCGCATTGCGCTGGCCAACCTGGAAGGCGGCCGCATCGGCATCGCCGCGCAGGCGGTGGGCATGGCACGCGCCGCGTTCGATGCCGCGCTGGCCTATGCCAACGAACGGATCAGCTTCGGCAAGCCGATCATCGCGCATCAGGCGGTGAATTTCCGTCTGGCCGACATGGCGACCCGGATCGAGGTCGCCCGGCAGATGGTCTGGCATGCCGCCAGCCTCAAGGATGCCGGCCGACCCTGCCTCAAGGAAGCCTCGATGGCAAAGCTGTTCGCCTCCGAAATGGCCGAGCGCGTGTGTTCGGACGCCATCCAGATCCACGGCGGCTACGGCTATGTCGCCGATTTTCCGGTCGAACGCATCTATCGCGATGTGCGCGTTTGCCAGATCTACGAGGGCGCCTCGGACATCCAGCGACTCGTCATCGGGCGTTCGCTGACTGCATCATGAATCGAATCATTTGATGCTATATTTGATGCCTGTCATCTTTTTGCGGCGCATCCCATGAGAACCACCGTCACACTCGACGACGACCTGCTCGCCGACGTCGAACAACTCAGCGGCATTCGCGACCGCTCGCAATTGCTGCGCGAGGCGCTGCTGGCCCTGCGCCATCAGATTGCCTCGCAACGGCTGGCGCTGCTGGGCGGCAGCGAACCGGCCCTCGCCCCGCCACCGCGACGCCGCGCCGCCGCACTGGCGGTCGCCGAACCGCCCGCCGCCTATGCGGCCGCTGCATCGCGCAAAAAGAGCGACAAGCGGTGAACGGGCCTGTCCTCGCCGACACCTCGGTCTGGGTCGAGCATCTGCGTCGCGGCAATGCGCGGATGGCCGAGCTGCTCGCCGCCGGGCACATCGTCGTGCACGACCATGTCATCGGTGAACTGTGTCTCGGCGGCTTGCGCGGCGACAAGCTCGCAGCCATGCAGTCGTTGCGCCACAGTCCCGTCGCCCGCCATGGGGAAGTGATGCAGTTGATCGCGCAACGCCAACTGACCGGACGCGGTATCTGCTACGTGGATTGTCACTTGCTGGCCTCCGCGCTGATCGGCCGCGTGCGGCTGTGGTCGCTGGACAAGACCCTGCACCAGGCCGCCACCTCCTGCGACTGCGCGCTGGTGCTGCATTGATCGCGATCCCACGAGGAATGCCCATGACGGAACAGACAGCGGTCTACTTGACGGAACGCGCAGCGGTGGATTTCTGGTTCGACTTCTCGTCGCCCTACTCGTACATCGCCAGCGAGCTCATCGATGAGCTCGCCGCGAAGCATGGCCGCAAGGTGCGCTGGCGGCCGGTGATGATCACCGCCGCCTTCAAGGCGAGCGGACTGCCGATGCTCACCACCGTGCCGCTGAAGGGTGCCTACAGCCAGCGCGACTTCGACCGCTCGGCGCGCTTCCACGGCATCCCCTACGTCTTTTCGCAGCACTTTCCGGCCAACACGCTGACCGCCGCGCGGGCCTATTACTGGCTGCACGCGCAGGATTGCGCAAAGGCGCGAACCTTCGCACACGCCGTGTTCCGCGCGCTGTGGCGCGACGACCGCAACATTGCCGACCTCGCCGTCGTCGGCGACATCGGTGAATCGCTCGGCATCCTCCGCGCGGATCTCGAAACGGCGGTGGCACGGCAGGACATCAAGGATCGCCTGCGCGCCGAGACCGACGCCGCCATCGCGCAAGGCATGTTCGGCGTACCCTACTTCAATGTCGATGGCGAGCACTTCTGGGGCGCCGACCGCTTGCCGCAGATCGACAAATGGCTTGCCACGGGAGGCTTCTAGTGTCGACGATCCATTCCAAGCTCAATCCGCGCAGCGACGAATTCCGCGCCAACGCCGCCGCCATGCAGGCGCTGGTCGACGATCTGCGCGAGAAGACGGCGCTGGTCGCGAAAGGTGGCTCGGACGACGCCCGCGCCAAGCACCTGGCGCGCGGCAAGCTGCTGCCGCGCGACCGCGTCAATGCCTTGCTCGATCCGGGCGCCCCGCTGCTGGAGCTGTCGGCGCTGGCGGCCTGGGGCATGTATGGCGCCAACAACCCCAACGAGGTGCCCTCGGCGTCCATCATCACCGGCATCGGTCGCGTGAACGGCGTCGAGTGCATGATCGTCGCCAACGACGCGACGGTGAAGGGCGGCACGTATTACCCGCTGACGGTCAAGAAGCATCTGCGCGCGCAGGAAGTCGCGCTGGAAAATCGCCTGCCCTGCGTCTATCTGGTCGATTCGGGCGGTGCCTTCCTGCCGGCGCAGGACGAGGTCTTCCCCGACAAGGAGCATTTCGGCCGCATCTTCTTCAACCAGGCCAACATGAGCGCCGCGGGCATCCCGCAGATTGCCGTCGTCATGGGTTCGTGCACGGCCGGCGGCGCCTACGTGCCGGCGATGAGCGACGAATCGATCATCGTGCGCAACCAGGGCACGATCTTTCTCGGCGGCCCGCCGCTGGTAAAGGCCGCGACGGGCGAAGTGGTCAGCGCCGAGGATCTCGGCGGCGGCGACGTGCATACCCGCATCTCGGGCGTCTGCGACCATCTGGCCGAGAACGACCACCACGCGCTGGCGATCGCGCGGCGCATCGTCGGCCACCTCAACTGGCGCAAGCCGCTGTCGCTGCATCTGGCCAGCCCCGAGGAGCCGGCCTACGACCCGACCGAGATCTACGGCGTGATCCCCACCGACACGAAAAAGCCCTACGACGTGCGCGAGGTCATCGCGCGGCTGGTCGACGGCTCGCGTCTCGACGAATTCAAGGCCCGCTACGGCGCCACGCTGGTCACCGGTTTCGCGCACATCCACGGCTATCCCGTCGGCATCGTCGCCAACAACGGCATCCTGTTTTCCGAATCGGCGCAGAAGGGCGCGCATTTCATCGAGCTGTGCGCGCAGCGCGGCATCCCGCTGCTGTTCCTGCAGAACATCACCGGCTTCATGGTCGGGCGCAAGTACGAGAACGGCGGCATCGCCAAGGACGGCGCGAAGATGGTCACTGCCGTGGCCACCGCCAAGGTGCCGAAGTTCACCGTGCTGATCGGTGGCAGCTTCGGCGCCGGCAACTACGGCATGTGCGGTCGCGCGTATTCGCCGCGCTTCCTGTGGATGTGGCCCAACGCACGCATCAGCGTGATGGGCGGCGAGCAGGCGGCCTCGGTGCTCGCCACCGTCACGCGCGACGGTCTCGAGGCGAAGGGCGCCCAGTGGCCGGCCGCCGACGAAGCCGCATTCAAGGCGCCGATCCGCGATCAATACGAAGTGCAGGGCCACCCCTATTACGCCACCGCCCGGCTGTGGGACGACGGCGTGCTCGACCCGGCACAGACGCGCCGTGCGCTTGGCCTCGCGATCTCGGCCTCTCTCAATGCCCCCATCGCGCCGACGACCTTCGGCGTGTTCAGAATGTAGGAGCCCGCGATGTTCCACAACATCCTCACCGAAACCGATGGCGGCCTGGCCATCCTGACGCTCAACCGCGCCGATCGGCACAACGCCTTCGACGACGAGACGATCGTCGAGATCGACCGCGCCATCGCCGCCTTTGGCAGCGATCCGGGCGTGCGCGTGATCGTCATCTCCGCCGCCGGCAAGAGCTTCTGCGCCGGCGCCGACCTCAATTGGATGAAGCGCATGGCCGGTTACGCGCCGGAAGACAACCTGCGCGATTCGCTGGCCATGGCCGAGATGTTCCGCCGCGTGCGCGAATGTCCCAAGCCGGTGGTAGCCCGCGTGCAGGGCGCGGCTTATGGCGGCGGCGTCGGGCTGGTGGCGGCGTGCGACGTGGCCATCGCCACCTTCGATGTGCAGTTCGCGCTCTCGGAGGTCAAGCTCGGCCTGATCCCGGCGGTCATCAGCCCCTATGTGGTCGCCGCCATGGGCGAGCGCGCGGCGCGCCGCTACATGCTCACCGCCGAACGCTTCTCGGCCGCAGAAGCCTATCGCCTCGGCCTGCTGCACGAGATCGTCGCCGACGAAGAGGCGCTCGACAATGCCGTCGGCGAAATCGTCACCGCGCTGCTGGGCAACGGGCCGGGCGCCATGGCCGCTTGCAAGTCGCTGATCGATGCGGTCGCCAACCGGCCGCTCGAAGGCAAGGTCATTGCCGACACCGCGCGCCGCATCACCGAACAGCGCGCCAGCGACGAGGGCCGCGAAGGCATGAGCGCGTTCCTTGATCGACGCATCCCGGCATGGCGGCAATCATGAGCGCGCCCGCAAATCCGGTACTGCGCCTGGCCGACGTGCCGTTGATCGACGGCACGCGCGATGCGCGCTACGGCAGCCGCTACGCCGCGCTCGGCGAGTTGCTGGGCATGAAGCGGCTGGGCGTCTCCTACGACATCATCGCACCGGGGCGTCGCATCTGCCCCTTCCACAACCACCACGCCAACGACGAGTTCTACGTCATCCTCGAAGGCAGCGGCAGCTACCGCTCGGCTCAGGGCGAACAGGCCGTCGGCGTCGGCGACGTGATCGGCGCGCCGGCCGGCGGCCGCGACACCGCGCATCAGCTCATCAACACGGGCGACGTCGACCTGCGCGTGCTGGTGGCCAGTTCGATGCATGAGCCGGATGTCTGCGAATACCCCGATTCCGACAAGTTCGCCGTGATGGCCGGGCCGCAGGGCGCGCGCAGCTTCACGCATATCGGCCGCAGGATGGACGCGGTCGACTACTACGAGGGCGAATGACGTGTTCGACAAGATCCTGATTGCGAATCGCGGAGACCAGCCGCGCAGCGGCGCAGCGGCGCAGCCAATTTGCCGCGCACGTGCAACGTGCACAGGCGATTTCTCCGCGGAGCACCGCCATGTTTGAAAAAATATTGATTGCCAACCGCGGAGAAATCGCCTGCCGCGTCATCAAGACGGCGCGGCGCATGGGCATCCGCACCGTCGCCGTGTATTCCGACGCCGATGCCGGCGCCCGCCATGTGCGACTGGCCGACGAGGCCGTCGGCATCGGCCCGGCGGCGGCGCGCGAATCCTATCTCGTTGCCGACAAGATCATCGCCGCCTGCCGGCAAACCGGTGCGCAGGCCGTGCATCCGGGCTACGGCTTCCTTTCCGAGAACGAAGGCTTCGCCGAAGCCTGCGCCGCCAACGGCATTGCCTTCATCGGTCCGCCGGTCGCCGCCATCCGCGCGATGGGCAGCAAATCCGAGGCCAAGAAGCTGATGGAAAAGGCCGGCGTGCCGCTCACGCCCGGCTACCACGGCGACGAACAGGATGCCGCGCACCTGCAGGCGCAGGCCGACGCGATCGGCTACCCCGTGCTCATCAAGGCCGCGGCGGGCGGCGGCGGCAAGGGCATGCGCGCGGTGCAGGCGGGCGGCGACTTCGCCGATGCGCTGGCCTCATGCCGGCGCGAGGCCAGGGCCAGCTTCGGCGACGATCACGTGCTGATCGAGAAATACCTGCAACGTCCGCGTCATGTCGAAATCCAGGTCTTCGGCGACACGCACGGCAACGTGGTGTATCTGTTCGAGCGCGATTGCTCGGTGCAGCGCCGCCACCAGAAGGTGCTGGAAGAAGCGCCGGCGCCAGGCATGACACCGGCACGCCGCGCCGCGATGGGCCAGGCCGCCGTGGAGGCGGCACGCGCCGTCGGATATGTCGGCGCCGGCACGGTCGAGTTCATCGCCAATCAGGACGGCACGTTCTATTTCATGGAGATGAATACGCGGCTGCAGGTCGAGCATCCGGTCACCGAGATGATCACCGGACTCGATCTCGTCGAATGGCAGTTGCGCGTTGCCGCCGGCGAGCCGCTGCCGCTGACGCAGGAACAGCTCGCGATCCGCGGCCATGCCATCGAGGCGCGCATCTACGCCGAGGACGCCGACAAGGGCTTCCTGCCCTCCACCGGCCGCCTGCTGCATCTGGCGCCGCCGGCCGAGACGTTGCACGTGCGCGTCGATACCGGCGTCGAACAGGGCGACGAGATCACGCCGCATTACGACCCGATGATCGCCAAGCTGATCGTCTGGGACGACACGCGCGATGCCGCACGCGCCCGGCTGTTGCAGGCGCTGGCCGACTACCGCATCGTCGGCGTCACCAGCAACGTCGGTTTCCTGTCGCGGCTGGCCGCCTGCCCGGCCTTCGCGCAGGCCGACCTCGACACCGGCCTCATCGAACGCGAACGCGATTTCCTCTTTCCGCCCGCCGGCGAGCCGCCGCGCAACGCTTGGCTGCTCGCCGCGCTGGCCGAACTGCTGCGCGATGCGCACTATGCCGCGATCAAGGCCGCCGCCAGCGGCGATCCGCATTCGCCATGGCACCAGCGCGACGGCTGGCGCATGAACGGCAGCGCGCAGCGCGCGATCTGCCTGCGCCACGGCGACATCGAAAAGACCCTCGTCGCCCGCTACCGGCAGGGCGGCCATGCCATCGAGCTGGACGGCCGCGTCAGCCACGCCGTCGGCCAGCTCACCGCCGACGGCGCCCTGCAAGTCGAGATCGACGGCCGCCGCCTGCGCGCCACCGTCATCGCCGCAGCCGAGAAACGCCACGTCTTCGCCGACGGCCACGGCCACGTCTTCGCCGCCATCGACCCGCTCTTCCATGCCGGCGCCGGTACCGGCAGCGAAGGCGGGCTCGCCGCGCCCATGCCCGGCAAGGTCATCGCGCTGCTCGCCGAGCCCGGCGCGCGCGTCGCGCGCGGCGCGCCGCTCTTGATCCTCGAAGCCATGAAGATGGAACACACCATTGCCGCACCCGCCGATGGCGTCGTCAAGGCGTTCCGCTTCGCGGTCGGCGAACAGGTGGGCGACGGCGATGAACTGGTCGACTTCGCAGCCGATAAACCGGCGGCCTAAAACACAGTCGTGGTGGCACGGCGCCATCCACTGCGCGTTCGCCCACCCCAAAGGAGCCTGTGATGAA